>NZ_JAWDJH010000005.1:0-18298 GCF_032465635.1 Enterococcus sp. 2STP | reverse complement strand
ATTAATGGAGATGTAAATGATTAACAATATGTAATTTAATTTTTTATTCCTGCATTAAGATAATTTGATTGGTAAATAAAACAAACATAAATTCGTTATTTTAATTCCTATTTATTGTGAAAATATCCAATTTTTGTCACATAGATATTTGTATAAACATTTTATGAATGCGCTTGTATTTAATTTAGAAAGTGTTACTATCTATTTAGGCAAATTCTTGCTAATATTTTGTTTTTTCATTTACCATCTGTAGAAATCAGTTAATGATTTCTATCTTCTCCTTCCAACTTTTTTGATGATGCATCATGAATTAACAGTGCATTATCCATCTTTTCCATGTTAAAAGAACTAAGAGTCAAGACATCATCTTGATTCTTAGTTCTTTTATTCCTTCTAGAAAATAATTGTTAGCAATATAGTTTATATTTTAAATACTAAATCAGTAGCTTCTAGTTGCTTTCCTGCTTAATAGTCCATATTACTCAACGTAAAAAATAATTGATTGTGGACATTGCTCATCCACTTTATATCCACAACTTTCTTTATAATAGGTATGATAATCACTCTCTATCATATTAATTAACTCTTTTCCCCCGCAAAATTCTTCAATGTCTAAATTAATAAATTCCTCTAAAAGGGAAAGCTTAGAGTCAATCGAAAGCATTTTAGGTAATATAGTCCAAAAATCATTATCATCATTTTTACGTAGTGTATAATATGTTTGCTTTTCTAGATTTAATACATAATTATATGCATCATAATCTCCCTTTTTTTCAAAAAAATTTTTCATATTTAAAAATCTACTCACAAATTTTTTCTTGAAACTATTCATTTTCTCACCTCTATTTATTCTTTTACTTGTCCATCGCATAACTTTTGAATAGAGTAACTAAATTCAAAAGCTATTATAGTATAAAAATACACTTTTTGTTGTTCAAATTTTTCATCTAATTTGTGCAGAAATTTTGAACTCTATATTTTTTAATATTTAATGCTTAAGCAATCATTAAAAAAAGACTGTACGATAATTAAAATAACAAAAAAGGCTGTGACACGACTTTTGTCACAGTCCTTTCTAGCATTATATTACTATTATATTTATTCACTGCATCTTCTTAAGTAACACTGTGTGAGCTACTTTCCCCTTAGCTAAACCCACTGTTTCTTACTACTTGAAGTGAATCTCCCTGAGAATAAAACATACTTGATCGTTTGTTTCTTTACTAACAGCCTTCTTTACTTGGTTCCTACGGTCCTTAATTTTATCTAAGCTGATTACTGCTTGTAACCATAAAACTTCGATCAGAACATAATTCCTAGTATTGTCGTCTCGCTCATGTTCTGTATAACAAAGAGGATATGTCCATTTTCTAACATCGAACGATTTCTTTTCAAGAAGCTCTCAGTTAACGACCTCGCCCATCTCTTTTTTACCACGAATATTAAAAAACTCCTCCTCTTAAACACCGTTTATCATATGAAATATTTTTTATTTAAAATGATTCACCTATTAGGAAAAAGTAAGGTTAAAACACGTGATCACTACCTTATTGGATCACTGAAGCAATATACTTTGCATAAGCTGTACGTCCGCTTTCATTCAAATGAGTTTCATCATCATAAAAAAACTCAGGATGGTTTTGGCTTTCACTATACCAATCGATCATCGTTATATTAGAATACTGATTTGGCAATTTAGCTAATGTGGCATTTATCGTCTCTTGCCAGCCAGTCGGAGCTTTTATATTTATCCAGTACACTTTTTTATCTTTGAGCAAAGACATGGTTTGTTCTATAGCATCATCTGTTAACACACCATTGGTTCCTAACCCGATCACTATTTGTTGGTAAGAAACTAAATCTTTATGCTTCTTTAAGATTTCTGGTAACGCAGTGATTTGTCTTGACTCTTTTGCGTCTACCAATGCTTCTTTTGGAAAAGTCTCTTTCAGTTCCTGATACGCCCCCAGCATAACAGAATCACCGATAAATAATATTTTTTTCTCTTGTGACAATTGATTTTCTCCTGCACTTGCTTTACTAGAATTTTCTTTTAATAAACTTTGCAACTGATTTTGGTCAGCGGTCAACCGATTGGCTGGAGCACGTAATACCAGTACAGAAACTCCGATTATCATTAGTGCCATAGCTGTCCAAATTTTGGGTGATCTCATCTTCTGCACTCCTTTTCTAAAGAAAGTAATCATGAGTAATGTACACAAAAACACAGTGAATAAACCTACGATATCCAAATATTTCAAATGATAATGTTTGAATAAATCTGTCAGAGCAATCAATACTGGAAAATGCACCAAATAAAGTTCATAACTGATTTTTCCTACAAAAGAAAGTTTTGTACTAGCGATTTTGGTCTTTTTTGCAATATTCACATCATCGACACTGGCTAACAATAAAGCAAAACAAATACTAATCAGTAGTTCATTTAGTGTATAAGGAAAAATCGGGAACAGCATCAGACAAAGACTAGCTAGTAGTAAAAGCCAGATTTTACTAAAACTATTTTGTTCAAAGAAGCGACCAATAGTTATTCGATTAAAATACCCCCAAACTCCTAATAAAAATGGAAAAAGTTTAGCCACCGTATGATAATACGCCTTAGCTGAAGGTAAAAACAAACTAAAAAGAATAGAAACAAAAATCAATGTATAGATTAAGTAAAACACTTGTTTTCTCCTCATACGTTTAATGACAATAAACAAAAATGGCCAAATCAAATAAAATTGTAGCTCAACGGAAAGCGACCAATAATGTTTAAATAAAGAAGCATTAAGGTAAGAGTCGAAATAAGATACGCCTTGATTCAGCTGCCACCAATTGTTATAGCCAAAAATCAAACTAGGTAGCTCGCTACGAATATTTCCTATCAATCGAATGTTGCTGATCCCTAGTATGAAAATGGATACGACCAAAGAAAACAGTAAAAATGGATAAATACGTTTGATACGCTTATAGTAAAAATGTAGAAAACTGAATTGTCTGTTTTTTTCATCTCTTATCGTATTTTTAGCCATTAAAAAACCAGAAACCACAAAAAAGATCGTTACTCCTTGCAATCCGCCTGGTAGCTTACTATTTGGCAAATGATAAAATATCACTGCTAAAACAGCTATGCCTCTAAAACAATCGATTTCCTTTGAATATATTTTTTTCATGTATCATCAACTTCCTTCTCTTCATGGCATTTTTTAATCAAACATATTCTTCCGTATCTATTTTTTCATTTTTCTATTCGTTTACCTTGTTTTGTAAATTAACAGTTAAAAGCATCTAAAATGTATCTTTTCCCTATCAATACTCGTTGAACACAAAAAACATGAACATAAAATATCCGATTAATTATTTGTGCGACAAAAAAAGGTGGTGACAAAGATATGTCACCACCTCAGACTGTAGACAAAAAAAATTTTTTTGTTCTACAGTTTTTTTTGTTTATTCTCACTTACCTAGCACCACGTATAACATACTATAGCAATCATCATCCCACTTCTTTGTCTTTTGAAATACTACGTTATTTCTTTTTATTAACGAAAAATAAGAGCACTAAACAGACCAAAATAGTTATGACCCTCAACGCGGGAGTAAACAGCAAGGCTATCATTAAATTAGCAAGTTCTCTGACGATTAAGGAATTTGATTCATATAATGCGAATAAAGGTTCTGCAAATAACTTCACATGTCTATAAACAAATTATATAAATAAATATACAGTTAATCCTAAACCAATTATGGTGATATTTTTTCTCTCCTATAATAATTTTTTCAGTTATTCATTTCCTTTTTTATAAAAAATGTAGATTGTTTTAAAGTAATATATGCTGTAGTTTCAAGAAAATTTACAGGAAATTTGATAACTGATATTATTTACTTTTTGACCACCATATACATAACTTTTATTTTTGTTTCTTTTTTAGAATCCAATGTGATTAAATAAAAATTTTTACAATAATATGCACATATAAATAATAAGATGATATAATCAACAAGAAAAATGTGAATTTTTTCACTATATTTTATCACATGAAAATTCATTAAGAAAGTAGGCGTCGAAGTATCATGCACACACCAGAAGAAATTATGGAAATCAGTATTCATCTTGGATCAAAAAAAATACAGAAACCTATCTTAGCTAAACTGATTTTAGGGTTTATCGGAGGAGCCATGATTTCTCTAGGTTATTTGGCATACGTACGGGTCTCTGCTTCTATCCCAGAATCTATGGCTAGCTTGACTAGTTTAGTTGGTGCCTCGGTTTTCCCTATCGGTCTGCTGGTCATCCTTCTTGGCGGTGGTGAATTGATCACCGGAAATATGATGGCTGTGGCGATTGCCTTTATGGATAAAAAAGTCACCTTCTCACAGCTAGTTAAGAATTGGTCAGTGATTACTTTTGCAAATATTATTGGGGCAATTTTCGTAGCCTACTTCTTTGGACATTTTGTTGGTTTAACTCATTCAGGTGTCTATCTCGACCAAGTGATCCATATTGCTGATCATAAAATCGCTGTTTCTTGGTGGCAAGCATTAGGGTCTGGAATAGGTTGTAATTGGTTTGTTGGTTTAGCGTTATGGTTATCATATGGGGCAAAAGATGCGGCCGGCAAAGTATTAACGATTTGGTTTCCAGTCATGATTTTTGTGGCAATCGGTTTCCAACATAGTGTGGCCAACTGTTTTGTGATACCTGCTGCCATATTTGAAGGTCAAGCGACTTGGTTAGAATTTCTCTCGAATTTTATCCCTGTTTATATTGGAAATATCATTGGCGGAGCTATTTTTGTTTCAGGTTTTTATTACGTTAGTTACAAGCATCATTGAAATGGAAGGTAATGTTCTTTTGAGCATTGCCTTCCATCTTTTTATATACTATTTATTTTTTAAGAACAATAGCTTTTTATTATATGTATTATTCAAATTAGTTATATCGAGTGAAAAAAACTTTTAAATTGATTCTTTTTATTTATCATAAAGATATAGATACATAATCATTTTCGCTTACATATATTTGAATATGAACTAAAAACAACAAGAAAGAAGATGATCAAATGTATTATGTAGAAGTAAAAACAAAAGGTGTCAAAAACAAACAATATGTGAAAGGCATGAGTAATGAGTATCCTTTACTTGGTTCATGGAAAGAAGCAGCACCTTTTTCCAAACCATGTGCCATAAAAATAAAGAGCGAGCTGGAAAAAGAACTGACTTGCGGCAAAGCAGTTGTAACCATCATCGAAAAGTAACAATGCAAAAACTAATGAATGACTTATTCCAACACTTAAGCCGTATAGAAAGGAAGCAAAATATGGATTATACTGTTGAGTTTGACAGTGAACTATTGGAACAATTTCCGCAAGAGGTACATCTCGCATACAAAAAAACTATTTCTAAAAAAGTCATAGAGCATGTAGACCATAATTTTTTTCGTATAAAACCAGTACGAACACGCTCGGCAAAGGGAATATACGAAATGAAAGTCAATATTGATAAAAAAAATTATCGTATAGCATTTTCTTTTAAAAAAAATCATGTATTCATTTTTTATATTAGTCCAAATGTACAAAAAATAGTATTTGATAAAGAAGTGAATAAAAAAATAAAATAGACGAGGATAGGAGGATAGATTGAGTGATACTTGAATCTATCCTCCCATTTTTTTCTTTTTACGTTATTACATGTTATTTGTCATTACCAAAAAGACCCTCTTATCTTCTAGTATCCTTTATATAAGAAACAGCATCCATTTCTTTTACTTGAACAAATCCTACTGATTCATAAAATTTTTTTGTTTTCTCAGTATCATCTGTCAATAATTCGATTTGGACTGGTCCATAACTGGTGATCTTCTCCAAAGCTTCATTCAAAAGCGCTTTGCCTATTCCTTGGCGCTGATACCTCGGATGAATGAGGATATCTTGAATAAATGCGATCGTCGCAAAATCAGTGATCCAACGAACGACTCCGATAATCTTCTCTTCTCCATTACGCTTTACCAGAGATTCAGATTGTTCAAATGCTCTAGCTAACCTTGCAGTGTCTTTTGTGTAATGCGTCCAACCAACGCTCTTATATAATTCAGAAATCTCATCGATCATAAGGGAATCAACATTCATTTTTTTCTTCCTTTCTTATACAATTCTCCCTCTAATAATACAATTCTTTGACTATTTAATCTATCACATATAACGCTCCTGTAAAGATTCTCTCAATTCCTTAAAATTCCTCTTTTCTTTTAGAATGCATCCTTTTTGATAAATAAAAAAGGTTGTGATAAATTTTCTTCACAACCTCTGTTTCTCTCTATCAAGTATTATCTTTTAATTTTCTACCCTTACCCTAGCATCTCTATTGCCCATAGTATGCATGCTTCCCGTGTTTTCGAAAATAATGTTTATCTAGCAAATATTGTGGGATTTCACCTATATTTTGGTTGATCAACTCGTTTTCTTTAGCCATCAAACAAATTTCATCTAAAATCAGGCTATTTTCTACTGCTTCCATAGGTGAGTGCCCCCAAGTGAATGGTCCATGTCCATAGACAAGTACTCCAGGGACTTCGTTTGGCTCTAATTTTCTTTCCTTAAACGTCTCGACAATCACATTCCCTGTATGAACTTCGTAAGCTTCCTTTACTTCTTCTTTCGTCAATTGGCGTGTACAAGGAATCTTTCCATAAAAAGCATCAGCATGAGTCGTGCCATAAGCTGGCAAATCTCGACCTGCTTGCGCCCACATGACAGAGTGAGTAGAATGAGTATGAGTAACAGCAGTTACATCTTCAAAAGCTTTGTATAAAACAACATGGGTAGGCAGATCTGAAGATGGTTTCAAGCTGTCTTCTTCTATTATATTTCCTGACAAATCTGTTACAACCATTTGATCTGCTTGCATGCGTTCATATCGGACACCGCTTGGCTTAATAACGATGACTCCTAGCTCACGGTCCACTTCACTCACATTGCCCCAAGTCAATTTGACTAATCCGTATTGCGGCAATGCCAGATTTGCTTCAAAGACACGTTGCTTCATTGCTGCAATTTTTTCTTCACAAGACATCATAACCAGCCTCCTTCAATTTAGAACTTAAGTAGTCTTTTGCCTGCTGGATTTCTCTTCGAAAGTCTTGACTTTTTTCACTCCACATTTCGATTAGGAATGTTCCATCATAATCTAAACGTTTCAAATGTCTCAATAATCCAAGAAAGTCAACGCATCCGTTACCAAAAGGAACATCACGAAACTGACCTGAATATTCTTTTGTTACAGGATACGTGTCTTTTAAGTGGATAGCAGTGATATAATCGATCCCTTTCTCAAGTTCTCGAGCCGGATTATTTTCCGGCCATGCGGACAAATTTCCTAGGTCTGGATATACTTGTAGAAAAGGGGAATGAATCTGTTCTTTGATTTCTAAAAATTTTGAAATGGAGTTCATAAATGGATCATCCATGATTTCCACGGAAAGAATGATGCCATATTTAGAGGCTTCCTTTACGCTTTCTTTTATTCCTTCGATAAAGTCTTCTCTGGAATTCATTGATTTCTCTTCATAATAAACGTCATATCCAGCTATTTGGATTACTTTGACGCTTAGATTATGCGCCAAATGGATTGCTTTTTTCATTAGTTGTTTCGCTGCTTTTTTCTTTTCTGGATCAGCAGAACCAAACGGAAATCGCCGATGCGCACTTAAACAAATCGAATGGATACGTACACCAGAGCTAAACATCTCTTCTCTCAGCTCAGCTATCTTTTCTTCAGACCAATCTAATCGTGCTAACCGCTCATCCGTCTCATCAATCGACATCTCGATAAAATCGAAGTCCATTTCTTTTACAAGGGAAAAACGTTCTTTCCATGAAATATCTTTGGGTAATGCTTTTTCATAAATCCCGATTTGAGCCATTTCCTTACCCCCAGATACGAATGATCTCATCTTTGAAACATTGTGCAGCCTTCATTGGATCTTCTGCTGCTGTAATCCCCCGACCCGCGATAAAGGTATACACATCGATTCCTTCAAACAATTGTAATGTGTTTGGATTTAATCCACCAGTTACAGAAACATTGAAGCCTAGTTCAATCAGTTTGCTGACCTTCGACAAATCTTTTTCACCCCAAGCTTCACCAGATAAGAGTGCATCACGGCTTTGGTGGTAGATTACCTGTCGGATTCCGATGTTATACCAATCCTTGGCTTGCTCAAAAGTCCAATTGCCATAGAGTTCTACTTGTAATTCGCCTATCTCTTTTTGTGCTGCCTTCATCGTTGGCATTGTTGCACAGCAAATGACTGTCATCCAATCTGCTCCTGCATTAGCCACATTTCTTGCTACTGTTCCTCCAGCATCTGCACATTTCGTATCAGCGACCAGTTTTTTGTCTGGAAATATACTGTGAATACAGCGAATCGCTTTTTGTCCTTCCTGTAAGCAAAGGATCGTTCCCACTTCAATAATATCTACTACATCACCGACTTTCATAACATCGCCTAATGCATGTTCTAAGTCATTGTGATCTAACGCAATTTGTAGATTCGGCCTGCTCATCTTGGTTCCTTCTTTCACTTGTTTTTTTGATACCATGTTGTTTCAGCAAATTTTTCACTGATTTCTTTGGCGGACATCACATTTTTGATACCGATAACTGTAACGCCTTTTTTCTCTGCCTGAGTAAACATATTCAAAAAATTGACTGGTGTAAAAACGACATCATATTGACTGGCTGAGCTTTTTCCCTCTGAAATAGCACAATGATGAATCTTGGTAATTGGTATATTTAGTTCTTTCATTGCTTTTTCTACACTTCTCATCATCATCAAGCTGGTTCCTGATCCATTTGCACACGATACTAAAATTCTCATCCTAATCCCTCCATTATGAGTGTTGTCTAATCAGATTTCTTTTATGCTTTCTGCTTTTCTGCATATTTTTCATAATCTTCTACAATCAAGAAATACCCTTCAGGATTTTTCCGATATTGTAACTGCGGAATAGCCAATAGACCAATGACGACTACGGCGATTCCAGCATAACCTAGGACTTTCATGACTACTGTAAATAATGGCCAAGCTGTCGCCCAATCGAACATCCCGATATAACCACCGTATGTTGACATCCCGATCCATGTAGCGAATAATGCTGAACCGCCTACTTGTATGATTCCAGAAAGAAACGGGAATAGACAGGCAGCTTTGAATCCACCTCGGTTATTGGCATAAACTGCTATAACAGCATTATCAAAGAACAATGGAATGAAACCGGCTATGACGATCGTTGGTGATTTCAATAAAATCAGTAAACCAATCATCAAAAACTGGCCCAAAGCACCAAACAAAAATCCAATCGTTACCGCATTTGGCGAACCAAAGCCAAAAGTAGCGGCTACATCAATTCCTGGAACAGCTCCTGGTAAAATCGTGTTTGAGATTCCTTGAAAGGATTGAGTTAGTTCATCGACGAAAGTCCGAACACCTAATTGCAAGATTGCCAGATATACCGCAAAATTCAAGGAAGTCGTCATAATGTAGAATAAGAAACTCTGCCCCTCTTGCATGAATTGCGCTTGAATCAAATAATCTTTGCCTAGTACAATCAGAATGATCCCAAAGAAAAATAGCATGAGCAACGAAGTAGCAACCATATTCTCATTAAATATCGATAGGAATCCTGGTAATTTGATATCTTCGATTTTCTTGTCTTGCTTGATCGATCGATTTTTCTTTTCATCCCGCTTTTTCATCCATTCAGCTAGCTTAGCAAAAATAAAGATTCCGAACATTTGCTGATGTGCCACCGCAAATCCGGCACCTTCTGTCAATTCCTGCGTGATCCCTACTGTTAAGTTAGAAGCTACTGCCCAATAACACCCTAAAATCAATCCCATAAATATCAATACTTGTATCCTGCCTAGATCAGGAAAGCAAAACAGTAAAATCCAAAAAGCGGTAGCTGCTTGCTGGACCTGAACATTTCCGGTCGTGAAAACGGATCGCAGTTTCGTATATCTCTGAAAACGGACTAATAAAATATTTAAAACAAACGCAATCAGTAATAGAATCATCACATCTCCAAAGGTACGGCCAAATGTCTCCATTAATCCAGCATCCACAGCATTTTGTCCAAAATAAGGATCTGTAACCATGGCATCCAAATTAAACCGTTCTTTCAGTCCAACCAAGATTGGTCGAAAATTGTTGACCAAACCACCAGAGCCAACAGTCAAAATAAAGTAGCCAACCGTTGCCTTTAAGAATCCAGCGATGCATTCATGAAGTGGGCGTTTCAGCAAAATATAGCCTAATAACACGATAAAACCAATCAGGTACGCTGGCTGCGTCAAGATATTTGTTGCAAAATACGTCCAAATGCTTAACAAAAATTCCCCCATCTTTTTTCTCCTCTATCAATTAATTATATTCCGCCATCACAACTTGGTAATCATCGATGGAGTTCGTAGAGATGAGACGCTCAACCAATCCATCTGTCATTAATAATTCGGATAATTTTTGGATATTTTCTAGGTGTTCTTCTGGATTTTTTGCTGCGAGTGTAAAAAACAAACTGGCCGTTTTCTCCTCATTCTCCCCTTCACTTTCAAAACGGACTGGCTGCTTCAACTTGGTAAATGAAATAGCCGTTCCAAAAACCCCCTCACTTTTTTCTGAAGAATGCGGCATGGCTACTTGAGGTGCAATCACAATATAAGGTCCATATTTTTCTACACAATGAATGATTTCTTCAACATACGTTTGATCAATGATGTTCTTATCAATCAATACACGACAGCTTTCGGCGATAGCTTCACGCCAATCCGTGATTTCTTTATCTGGGTAATGGATCAATTGATGGTCAAAAAAGTATTTCAACAAGAAACTTCCCTTCTTTCTTATAAAAACGACGGAAACGGTGTATCATTTTCAATCGAGAAGACATCTTCAAATCCGCGATAAAAATTAAACTCAAGATCATCTTTGTTTGTCGGATAGATGAATTTCCCGCCTACTTGCCAGATATAAGGTTTAAACCCATACTGTAAGCGATCCTTCTTGAATTTCCAAATTTCAGTAATCTCTTTAGGATCAGCCATAAAATTAGACCAAATATCGTAGTGGACAGGAATCACTACTTTTGCATTCAATGACTCCGCCATGCGCAGCATATCAACAGAAGTAACTTTGTCTGTTATCCCTCGTGGGTTTTCACCGTAGGCTCCTAAGCAGACATCGATTTTGTGGTCATTGCCATGTTTGGCAAATAAATTGGAATAATGTGAATCTCCTGCGTGATAAAGAGTACCTCCTGATGTTTCGAATAAATAATTTACTGCTATTTGATCCATCTCCTGAGGCATTTTTCCTTTCAATACTTCTTCCGGATCTCCACAAGTAACCAACGCTGTCCGATCAAACGCTTCTAAAGCTACTACATTGATATCTTTGATTTTGACCGCATCACCTGGTTTCACGATAATCGTTTTTTCTTCAGGGATCCCCCATTTTTGCCACGTGCGAACCACTTCTTTTGGTCCAATGAATATTGCTTCAGGACAATTTTGATGAACGGCTGCAGCTGTGTGGATATCTAGATGATCGGAATGGATGTGTGTGACGATTAAAGCGTCTACATTTTTTATTTCAAAAGGATCGATTACGAAAGGCTGAGTCCGTAAGTTAGGCTGCATCTTTTGAACACCGCTCATACGCATCATCTGATGCCCTTTTTTCATCATGCCATTTCCATGACTGCGTTTTCCCGTTCCACACCATAGATCACATAAGATATTCGTTCCTTCATGACTTTTCAGCCAAATGCCCGTACAGCCTAGCCACCACATAGCAAAAGTTCCAGGTTCCACTACCTCTGATTCGATTTCCTCGTTCAAATACGTACCCCATTCTGGAAATGTTTCTAATATCCACTTTTCTTTTGTCACTTCATTCACCGTTTTGCTCATTTGCTTGCTCCCCCCATATCATTCTTACGACTTACAAGTAAATCTTAATGCGTAACCGCATGCATGAAAACCCTTTTATATGACTGTTTGTCTTTTATATGATTTTCTTTTAAAGATTAATGATCGTTTCAGTATAATAAAGACAGATATGAATGCTTAAATGAACAACTAATCAAATAAATCCATGGATCAAGATGACCTTCAGGAGGCAACAGTCATGAAAAACTCACTTGTCAATATTGAAAAACGGCAAAAAGATATTTTGGAACTACTTCAGCAAACCGAACAATTGTCAACTTTTGAATTAGCTGAATCTCTGGATGTATCTATTAGTACGATACGCAGAGATTTAAATTTATTAGAAGAAAAAAACGAGATCATCCGCAATTACAGTTATTGTTCTTATAATTACAAAAACCAGACTGATTTTGATCAATCTGGTCCTGAAAGGATTAAACAAGCGATTGCCAGAGAAGCTAGTAAATACATTAGCGATTATGATACATTGTTTATTAATTCTAGCTCGACTGCATTGAAAACACTGGATTTTCTTCAATCTAACCATTTGACCGTCGTTACAAACAACGTAAAAATCAACTATTCTCCTCACAAAGATAATTGCAGTTATATTTTAACTGGCGGAGAGATGCGCTTTCCAAAAGAAGCACTGGTGGGCGATATCGCATTAAATACGATTTCTTCAATCAATGCAGACATTTGTATCATTGGTTGCAGCGGGATTGATGTCGCACATGGGGTCACAACGAAAATATTGAATGAATCAACAATCAACGAAATGATGATCAACCAGACAATCAAATGCAAGATTCTAGTTGCTGATCATCGAAAAATCGGACTGACATCAAAGTTCAAGATTGCTGATATTTCAGTCTTTGATTATTTGATCACTGATAAATTTTGCTCTGAAAAAATATTAAACGAGATCAAGAATACTGGGACAAAAATCATCCAAGTAGATTCATTTTAAGAATTATGTTTGTTTGCGTAAAAAAATTCTGCTACATTCAAAATTATCATTTGAACATAGCAGAGACTTCTTAAAACGCTAAAATGGTGGAACAATCAAAATTTGATTTAATCAACCATTTTACTAACTATTTTCTCCACATCCAAAGTTCCATATTCTTCCTTAGATATCACGAAAACAGGTATTTCAGGGAACTGACTTTCTATTTTATCTTTTGCGTATCCAAGTAAAGGAGTGAGCAATAAGATGTCTGCTCTCTTTGCTTCTTTGTCTATTTGGCTAGAATCATAGACTTTGACTGACACATTTTTTTGCGCTTTTTGAAAGAAATGTGTCAATTTTCTTTCTAAACGTTGCGTTTGCAAAAGTCCATCAGAAGAAATCAAACTGAATGTCATATCGAAAAGAAAGATTTTCTTTGGACTTTGTTCAGCAATCTTGGGCTTGTTACGATTCATTGGTTACCTTCTTCTCTTTTGTCTTTAGATCATCCCAGTATTTTAACTAACTTTTATTATATATACATTTTCATGAAAGCGCTATATAATAAGTTAGATTATTATCTAAACTCAACAGAGCTATTTGTTTACGAGTGTTATTTTTGTTAGATATTGAAAGGAGTACCGTCCATGTTAAGCAATAGTTTGATTGCTTTACTAGAAAAGAAGCGTTCCTCGTTAAGTAAAATCGAAAATGAAATATTGGATTATATATTCCTCCATTTGTCCGATATTGGAACAAAAACGATTTATGAAGTATCTGATGATTTATTTGTCTCAACTGCTACTATCTCCCGAACGGCTAAACATTTAGGCTATCAAGGTTTTAAAGAGTTGAAATACGCCATCGATCAATCCATCCATGTAGAGGAACAGGAAGGAAATAGCCGAAGCTTTCAAACAATCACGAACCAGATCACTTCAAATGTTACAGAAACGTTCCATCAAATGAGCGAAGAAAAGGCCAAACAAATGATGACATTGATCCATCAATCGAATACTATTGAAGTTTTTGGATTAGGAGGAAGCTTCCCTATTTGTACAGATTTTGCTCGAAAACTGACTTTTTTAGGAAAAAAAGCATTTGCTCGTTCAGATTGGGATGAACAAGAAGCAGCTGTAAGTAATTTAAATCAGGAAGACTTAGCTATTTTCGTCAGTTTCACAGGAGAAACAAAAGGTATCCTCTCCTATGCCCAGATTGCTCAAAGACAACAAGTCCCTATCATCAGCATTATTTCAACCAAGGGAAGTAACTTGGAAAAATTATCGACGATTTCCTTATATGCAAAGGGAACGACTCGCTATCACCACAGTGTCGATTTAAGTTCAAGAATTTCTGTCATTTGTTTATTTGATACAGTACTCTTGATGTATGCAGACCAAATGAAAAACAATTAGCTATAATTTGTTGCTATTTCTAGTGAAACTGCTTACTCAATCATGTATGAGGATACAGAATATCTGTCTCCTCTTTTTTATTTCCTTTAGTTAGCTATAATAAACCTATCGATGAAAACGCAATCATTTTTTTGAAGATCTTAAAACTACTAAGAGATGGAGGAAGAAAAATGGATACAAAGAAAAAGAAATCGACCTTTTGGGAGTTCTTTCAAGGGTTGGGAAAGACTTTTATGTTGCCGGTTGCTTTGTTAGCTTTCATGGGTATTCTTTTAGGGTTAGGTAGTTCATTTTCCAGTGAATCAATGATTCAGACTTTACCGTTTTTAGGATATCCAGCAGTCAAAGCAGTGTTCCAATTCATGTCTGCTATTGGCGGTTTTGCCTTTACCTACTTGCCAGTCATGTTTGCCATGGCCATTCCATTAGGATTAGTTCGTAAGGAAAAAGGTGTGGCCGCTTTCTCTGGATTCGTCGGTTACACTGTCATGAATTTAGCCATCAACTTTTACTTAGTCCTGACAAATCGTTTAGTTGATGCCGACCACTTGCGAGAAGCTGGACAAGGAATGGTTTTTGGTATCCAGACGATCGAAATGGGTGTTCTTGGAGGGATCATTGCTGGAATCATCGTTTATAAGTTGCATAACAGGTTTTATACTGTTCAGTTACCAGATAGTTTCGCCTTCTTCTCAGGGGCTCGTTTTGTACCGATTATCACTTCTCTAGTTTTAGGGTTTGTTGGTTTGATCATCCCCTTGATTTGGCCTTTATTCGCTATGGTCATTATGGCTATCGGCCAGCTAATCCAACGTTCAGGAATATTTGGTCCCTTCTTATTCGGCTCAGGGGAACGACTGCTTCTTCCATTCGGGCTTCATCATATTCTAGTTTCGATGATACGCTTTACTGAAGCTGGTGGTTCGGCGATCATTGATGGGAAAGAAGTATTTGGTGCACTGAATATCTTTTATGCAGAATTGCAAAACAATTTGCCTATTTCGCCAAGTGCAACTGCCTTTTTATCACAGGGAAAAATGCCTACATTTATTTTTGGACTGCCTGCAGCAGCATTAGCTATGTATCGTACCGCAGCACCACAAAATCGACATAAAATCAAAGGATTGTTGATTTCAGGTGTGATTGCGATAGCTGTGACCGGAATCACAGAACCAATCGAATTTTTATTTTTATTCATTAGTCCGCTATTATGGCTCTTCCATGTCGTCATGACTGGTCTAGGTTTTATGGTCATGGCATTATTAGGTGTAGTAATCGGGAATACAGATGGTGGAATCTTAGATTTTGTGATTTTTGGTCTACTTCAAGGTAATGACACAAAATGGTGGTGGGTATTAATAATCGGTGCTTTGTGGTTCGGTATTTACTATATTGTCTTCAAAACAGTAATCATAAAATTGGATTTAAAAACACCTGGGCGTGACAAGACAGTGGATGAAACAGAATATACCGATCAAGAAGTGAACTTTCATAAAACAGGCGGATACGATGCAAAAGGAATTTTAGCAGCACTTGGTGGTCAAGAAAACATCCAATCTTTAGATAATTGTATTACACGTTTACGTTTAGTTTTAGCAGATGCAGATATCGTAGATGATGAAAAGTTAAAACAACTAGGAGCATTAGGTGTGGTCCATCTCGATCATCAAAACGTCCAAGTGATTATCGGAACAAAAGTCACAACTGTTCGCAATCAGCTTGATACGATTTTAGGATAAAAAGATAGAAGGTGAATTTTGTGACATTTGATACCGCTATAAATAGAAAAGGAACGTACTGTACACAGTGGGACTACGTTGAAGACCGATTTGGAGAAGCTGATTTACTCCCTTTTACGATTTCTGATACAGATTTTATGGTCCCAAAAGAAGTACTCAAAACTTTGAAAGAAAGGATGAACCATCCAGTATTTGGCTATACCCGCTGGAATCATCATGAATTAAAAGAAGCAATTAAACAGTGGTATCAATCCCGTTTTGACACACTACTGGAAGAAGAATGGATCATGTACACTCCAACAGTTATCTATGCAGTATCTACCCTTATTCAAATGCTTACTAAAAAAGGGGAAGGAGTGGTTTTACAAACGCCAGCTTATGATGCTTTTTTTAAAGTCATCCAAGACAATGACCGACTTCTAGTCGAGAATCCTTTGATCTATGAAGAAAATCAGTACCGGATCGATTTTACGGATTTAGAAGAGAAATTAGCCAGGCCAGAAAACAAAGTACTACTTCTCTGCTCTCCCCACAATCCAACCGGAAGAGTATGGAAACAATGGGAATTAGAAAAAATCGTGGCATTGTGCCGTCAGTATTCTATATTTTTATTATCTGATGAGATACACATGGACATTTTAGGACGAGGACAAAGGCATATACCTATCACACGCTTCAATTATGAACAAGTGGCGATTGTCACCAGCGGTACAAAAACATTTAACTTCCCTGGATTGACATTTGCCTATGCGTTGATACCGAATCTTGGGTTACGTGAGCATTTTCAAAGAAAGTTAAAAAATGCGGATGGGTTATCTTCTACCAATATTTTCGGTATGTTAGCGACAATGAGTGCCTATCGGTATTGCAGTCATTGGGTAGATGAACTGAATCATTATCTTGAAAGCAATCAGCGGTATGTAAAAACATTTATCCAGGAAAAACTGCCAGATGTAAAAGTCGTCGATCTTGAAGCAACCTATTTGATGTGGCTGGATGTATCCAAAGCTGTATCAGATATTCCTCTTTTAAGAGAGAAGCTGATTTCTGTAGGCAAAGTGGCGATTATGGATGGATCGATTTACGGCGGAAACGGTCATCAATTTTTACGATTGAATATCGGCTGTCCGAAATCGAAATTAGTAGATGGACTAGATCGTATGTTGAAAAGTTTTGAAGCGGCGGCTGCAATCGAAATTAAGCCATAATAAAAGAGATGTGACAAAAGTTTTTGTCACATCTCTTTTTTTTCGAATCAACGGTGTTCTTAAAGTTATACACTTCTGTCATGACCTCCTTATTTAAGGTCGTTTTCGATCACTTTCACCGCGTGATCATTCCCGTTGAAACATGCTACTTTTTTGGCATCCATATATCTTTCTAAATAATCGTCTTCTCCTAGTTGCTTATGGCAAAAAGCAATTTCATAAAGCAAGTATTCCAATGCATGGGTCGATTTATGTTTCTTATTGTATTCAATCCCCTTCTCGCACAACTGGATTGCTTTTTCATAGTTCTCGATTTTGCTGTAATAGGTAGCGATATTATAATATACGGCACAGACCATCAGATTATCAAAACCAGTACCATTCAAGATTTTAAGCGTACGTTCCACATACACTTTTGCAAAGTCTAATTCTCCTTTTGCCAAATAGATCATTGCCACATTTGCAGCTGCTTGTAAGTGATGGATATCTGTTTCGGTCGTTTGTTCCAACACTTGATTGAAATAAAACAATGCTGCATCTTCTTTTTTTGCATAAAGATGATCAAGCAGTCCTTGATAAAACAAGATTTGGTTTAAAAGATCAGAATTGCTTACTTTTTTCTGATCAATCGTTTGTAAAATTTCATAAGATTCTTTGTACTTCGATACAGCATTCAACGATTGAATCTCACTTAATTTTTTTCGGATCTTGTCTTCTTCTGTTTCCACTAATATATCGGAGATCTCGACATTCAACTTTTTGCAAAGCGCACTTAGGATGTTGATACCTGGTGACATATTTTTGTTTTCGATATTGCTGACAGTTGCCTGTTCGCAAATACCTTCTGCTAATTGTACTTGTGTTAATCCCTTTTTCTTTCGGTATTCTTTCAGTAATGCTCCATCTACTTTTATCAAAACAATTTCCTTCCCTTTAAAAAATTATTTCTCCTTTATATCATACACAAAAAAAAGTTCTAAACAACCATAATTG
>NZ_JAWDJH010000004.1:0-116053 GCF_032465635.1 Enterococcus sp. 2STP | reverse complement strand
AGTAACAATGCCGAACACAGAAGTTAAGCTTCTTAGCGCCGATTGTAGTGAGGGGTTGCCCCTTGTGAGAGTAGGACGTCGCCACGCAAAGGTAAAAAGATGAACTAGAAATAGTTCATCTTTTTTTATTTTTATTAAGTTAAAGAACGGATTCAATTGCAGTAGTCATTTTCAATGGAGAAGTTTGTGGTGCAAATCGTTCAATTACTATTCCATTTCGATCAATCAAAAATTTAGTGAAATTCCATTTTATGGCTTTAGTGACCGTACCAGGAGCTTCATTTTTAAGATAAGTAAAAAGAGGATCTGTATTTTCTCCATTTACATCAATCAATTGATGCATAGGAAAGGTAACGCCATAAGTGGCTTTACAAGCTTCTGCTGCTTCAGTCGCTGAAGCTAGTTCTTGTTTAAATTGATTCGAAGGAAAGCCTAATATAACCAAACCTTGTGACTGATAAGTTTGATAAAGTTTTTCTAATTGCTCGAATTGCGGTGCTAGGCCGCATTTTGTTGCAGTATTGACGATGATTATTGGTTTGCCGGCATATTTTTCCAATGAATAAACTGTGCCGTCTTCTAAAGCAACTTCAAAATTATAGATAGACATAAAATTTTCTCCTTTCTATTATATGATAAAAAGAGTGCTAAACTGAAAACTAGCTATTTTTTTTCTCGTTTAGTACTCTTTTCAGACAATAAATAGTTAATAAAACGACTACGAAGATAAGATAGCTTTATTGCTTCTCACCTTTACGTTCTTTTAGAAACTATGCTTCTACTTCAGACCATTCATCGCGTTTTGCTAAAAATTCACGAGCTAAGGCTTGTGCACCTTCTAATGTATGGCTAGCAGCCCAGCCGCATTGTGTTTCATTGCTTGCTGGTACTTCAGTAGCTTCAAGGACATCTTTCATTGTTGCTTCCAGAACATCTAAAATATCTTCGTAACTTTCATGATTCAATACAGTCAAGTAAAATCCTGTTTGGCATCCCATTGGTGACCAGTCTACGATATAATCTGCATGATTACGGATTAGTTCAGCAGTCAAGTGTTCCAATGAATGCAGACTTGGCATATCCATGTGTTCTTTATTTGGTTGTTTAAAGCGGACGTCGTATTTAATGATGACATCGCCATGTGCACCTGTTTTTCGATCGGCTACACGTACATAAGGTGCTTTGACTTTTGTATGGTCAAGATTAAAACTTTCGACATTCATTCTCATTTATAAGACTCCTATCTATTTGTTCATTTGTTTTGATGTTTTCCACTAAAGAATTATTTAGTGAAATTTACAAAAACGTCTTTCTACTTGATTCTAACACTTATCGTTTCCAAGGTGTAGCAATCTGAAATATTTTTTAGATTTTTCTGCTAAACCGTTTATGCGGACTTTCTAGTTCTTGATTGTGTCAAATGCCTGAGCTAAATCGTTTATGAGATCCTGACCATACTCAATTCCTACAGAAAGACGGATCAAGCCGTCCTTTATGCCAGCCTCTTCACGTTTTTCTTTTGGAATAGACGCATGAGTCATGACAGAGGGAATTTCTACTAAACTTTCTACGCCACCTAAACTTTCTGCTAAAGTAAATAGTTGGAGAGATTCAACAAAAGGAATAGCAGTTGCTTCATTTTTTAAAGTAAAAGAAACCATTCCGCTAAAGCCACTCATTTGTTGCTTAGCAATTCCATAAAGTTCATGATCGGGTAATCCTGGATAGTAGACCTTTTCTACTGCTGGATGAGAGAAAAGAAAATCAGCTACTGCAAAAGCATTTTTTTGATGTTCCTCCATACGAACACTTAGAGTCTTGATTCCACGCTGAAGTAACCAGCTATCTTGAGGACCAAGAACGGCACCGATAGCATTTTGATAAAATCCGATCTGCTCAGCCAGCTCTTTATGTCTAGTAGTCACTAGACCAGCTACTACATCGCTGTGTCCGCCTAGATATTTGGTGCCGCTGTGGACAACGATATCAGAACCAAGATCTAATGGTCTTTGAAAATAAGGAGTAGCAAATGTGTTGTCAGCAATAACTATCAATCCATGTCGATGAGCCAGAGTGGCACTTTTTTCTAAATCAGTAATCTTTAGAAGTGGATTGCTAGGTGTTTCAAGATAAAGTGCTTTTGTATTGGGTTGGATGGATTGTTCTATTTTATCAAGATTGCTCGTATCTATGATCGTGTACTCGAGACCATTTTTAGTAAGAACCTTGTCAAATAGACGGAATGTTCCTCCATAGACATCATCTCCTAATAAGATATGATCGCCAGCTTCAAAAAGAGAAAAAACGGCATGAATCCCAGAAAGACCAGAAGAAAAAGCGAATCCTCGAACACCCCCTTCCAAATCAGCAATTAGTTCTTCCAATGCAAAACGAGTAGGATTACCAGATCTTGAATATTCATATTGTTTAGGATGACCGACTCCATCTTGCCGATAAGTGGATGTTTGATAAATAGGTACACTGACAGCTCCTGTTGTGGAATCTTCACTGATGCCTCCGTGGATCAATTTTGTTTGAATGTGCATGTTTCTTTCCTCCTATAAGTAAATGTTTTTTGATAAATAGCGGTCTGCTGCGTCTGGAAAAATCGTAACGACACGATGACCAGGTGGTAAACGACGAATTTCTCTTAATGCTGCTGCAAAAGCCGCACCACTCGAACTTCCAACTAATAGCCCTTGTTCTCGTGCTAATTGCCTAGTATAGTTAAACCCTTCTATATCAGAGATTGTCTCGATCTGATCGATTGAAAGGGGAGAAAGAAACGGCGGAATGAATTCTACACCGATACCCTCAATTTCATGAGGGGCTGGATCTCCGCCATTTAACACAGAGCCCTCTGGTTCTACACCGATTATTCGAATGTCGGGATATTTTTCTTTCAAAAAGGTAGACGTTCCAGCAAAGGTTCCACCGCTACCGATCCCCGCCACAAAACTATGGATATCTTCTTTGATTTCATGAAAGATTTCCGGTCCTAACGTATGATAGTAAGCAGCGGGGTTATCTTTATTTTCAAATTGAAGAGGCAGATAGCTGTTCGATATCTCTTCTGCAAGTTTTTTACTTTTGCTGATGGCACCGACGATTCCTTTCTCACTAGGAGAATGGATGATCTTTGCTCCCAATGCTTTCATCAATTGTTGTTTTTCTAAGCTGAACTTCTCTGGAACAACAAAAATCGTTCTTAACCGATGTGTGAGTGCGGCCAGAGCAATCCCAATCCCTGTGTTTCCGGCAGTCGGTTCGATGATCGTCGTTTTTTCATTGATTTTTCCTTGGGCAAGTCCTTCTTTGATCAAATAACTGCCCAATCGATCTTTGATACTTCCTCCTGGATTTAAATATTCCAGTTTTGCATAAATAGCAGAACCTTTAGGCATAGAATAGTGCTGATTGTCAAAGCGATAAAGCGGTGTAGAACCAATAGCTTCTGTAATTGTCGAGATAATCATATAGACCTCCTAAAAAAGATAATAAAAAAAGGAGCTGACTATTAAATCAGCTCCTTGAAAGACATAGAGAAAAATTGAGTAGCCAAAAAGGTAAGTTATCTGGTACTCATTCTATGAAGGGCAATTAATAGACATGACAAATAGTATGCTGCTTTTACGCACCATACAACAGCAACGATTCAATTGTTTTTGGTTGCTGACTGTCATGTGTATCCCTCCAAGTAAAATTTTTATTAACGATAGCATGAAAAAAAATAAAAGTCAAAGGCTTGAAAGGAAAAAATTTTCGATAGTATCGTTTACCCGTGTTTATTTTTTTTTGACAAATAGTCATGAAACCTTAAAAGATAGAGAATACTCTAGTTTTCTGACCGGTTGTCTGATACAATAAAGTTGATTATGATAAAGAAAAGAAGGAGCAAAAATAATGATCTCAGCAAGTGATTTAAGAGCCGGTATGACATTCGTTCAAGACGGTAAATTGATTAAAGTTCTGGATGCAAGCCACCATAAACCTGGTAAAGGAAATACAGTTATGCGTATGAAACTGAAAGATGTCCGTTCAGGCGCAACATACGACACAACATTCAGACCAGAAGAAAAATTTGAAAAAGCACATATCGACACAAAACCTGTGCAATATTTGTACACGATGGACGATACAGCTTTCTTCATGGATTTGGAAACATATGAACAATATGAAATTCCTGTAGAAACAGTAGAAGAAGAAATGAAATATATCCTAGAAAACATGGAAGTAAAAATCCAATTCTTCGGTAGCGAAGTTATCGGTGTTCAATTACCAACAACTGTCGTGTTGCGTGTCGTGGAAACACAACCTTCAATCAAAGGTGCAACAGTTACTGGTTCAGGTAAACCAGCGACAATGGAAACTGGCTTAGTGGTCAATGTTCCTGACTTCATCGAAACAGATGAATTATTGGAAATCAATACAGCAGAAGGTTCTTATGTAAAACGTGCGTCAAAATAATGAGCTGACGAATTGATAAGAAGTTGAATAACATAGCTTGACCTCTTGAAAAGTGGATCATCCGATCTGCCTTTCAAGAGGTTTTTTGTAGAATCAGCCGATTGAAAAATAAAAAAGTATTTGTTTTATTTACACTTTGAAATACAATTTAATTGAAAGATGTGATCTGTCGAATATTTTGAAAGAGAGGAATCTTTATGGGATTCATCCTATTACTGTTTTTTTATCTTTTGATTTTTTTGTTGTGGGCAATAATTGTAACGCTTGCATTTCCAGAAGTGGCTTTGTACATAATTGTTGTTTTGTTTTCGATGTTCCTTCCGAATGAAATAGGTGGGCGATATATTGAATTATTGGAATTTTTTCAGCCTATCATCCATTATTTTCAACGATTTACAGAAGCGCATCTATCTGTAAAATTATTTATTCTTTTAAGCATTCCACTGAGTTACCTGCTGTTGTCTAGTCTATTACAATTTTATGGTATTTATCCATTGCAGATCATAGGATCATGTATGACGATAGTTACTGTTTTTTATTTATTAAATGTTATTTTTCAATTAGCTTTGATTTGGAATATTTTGCTGACAGTTCCGATCTCTCTCGTAGCAATTGGTATCCGTTTAGTTGTTTATCATTCTTTGAATAAGTATTTTCGTAAGTGTACGTATTTATTCACTTTTTTACTCAAAGAAAAAAATGAAAAGAAAGATACTTCTGAGCATACGCAACAATCATCTGATCAAAATAGGAACAACGAAAAAACTTCTTTAGTAATCAACGAGCCTTTTGAACTGGAAGCTTATTTTAGGCTGATCTTAGGTGTAGATGAACAGGCAACAAAAGAAGAGATCAAACATGCCTATCGACAAAAAGTCATGAAGTATCATCCAGATAAATCCGTAGAAGAAAATGCGAAAGAAAAGTACGAAGAGATTATCGAAGCCTATAAATATTTGAAATAGTTTCAAATTGCCATGTTTCCTTTTATTTTCCTACTGCTTGTATAACCAAGACAGCGTTTTCTTTCTCTTTATATTAAAATAATATTATAATTAAATTAGTTTAAAAAGAGAAAACGGAGGCTGAATAATGGAGAAGCATACGACGAAAGAGACACAGAAAGAAAATAGCAACGTAAAAAAACAATTGAACTTTGCGGATAATCATGAATTTATGTTAGCTAGCCAGAATTGTGTCGCTCCCTTTAACCATTTAGAGATTATTCAAGACGGAAAAGTTATATGGAGCCAGAAAGCTTATGCATTTTTAGAAGAGGAATGTCCAAACTGTGCGAATCCAAGTCTTTGGGAAAATGCGCGATGTAACCATCAAACGGGTCTCTTTCGTGTCACTGAGCAAATCTTTCAGTTACGGGGATTTGATATGGCCAACCTCACACTGGTTCTTACTCCAAACAATAAATGGATTGTCTTTGATACATTGATGAGTATCGAATGTTCAAGAGCAGCGATTGAGTTTGCGGATCGCTGGTTTAATGAAAACGGGTATCCAGAAGTGGAGGGGAATCTTGCAGGAATCATTATCAGTCATTCCCATGTCGATCATTTTGGTGGCATACGCGGTTTGTTTAAAGACTTCAACGTAGATCCTTCTGTTCCGATTTATGTACCTGAAGGATTTACGGAAGCTGCTATTTCTGAGAACCTTATGGTAGGGAAGGCCATGGGAAGAAGAGCAGTCTTTCAATATGGCTCTTCCTTAGAAAAAAGCCCATTTGGTTCCTTATCTGTTGGGATTGGACAAGGACAATCTACCGGCACGATCAGTTTTGAGCTTCCTACTTGTGAGATCACTGAAAATAAAATAATCACTATCGATGGCTTAGATCTGGATTTCCAATTGACCCCTGGCACAGAAGCCCCTGCCGAAATGAATACGTATATTCCAGCATATCAAGCGCTTTGGATGGCAGAAAACTGCACTTGTACGATGCATAATCTTTATACTCTGCGAGGGGCACAGATACGAGATGGAAAAAGCTGGTCAAGATACCTTATCGAGGCACAACGGCGCTATGGACCAAAAGCAAAAGTATTGTTCCATGCGCATACTTGGCCGCGGTACGCCACTGAGGAGGAACCAGATGCTATTAACAGGTATTTACTAGACCAAGCACGGTTATATAAAGGAATTCATGATGAATCACTTAAAGCTGTCAATGCCGGGTATACCATAAACGAATTAGCAGAACAAGTCGCTTTGCCAGAAGAGCTGATAAACCAGTGGTATCTAAGACCATATTACGGAACGATTGCTCATAATAGCAAGGCGGTTTATCAAAAGTATATCGGTTGGTATGATTCAAATCCGGTGAATTTAAATCCGCTTCCTCCTGAACAGGAAGCGAAACAAATGGTAAAGTACATGGGTGGAGCAGAGGCCATCTTAGAAAAAGCACATGAAGATTATGAAAAAGGAAATTATCAATGGGCGGCAAAAGTTACGAATTTGGTCATTTACGCAGATCCTGAAAATAAAGAAGCAAGAGCGCTTTGCCGACGATCGTTGACACAATTGGGGTATCAATCGGAATCTGGGGCTTGGCGAAATGAGTACTTGACTGGAGCACTGGAATTAAAGGAAGATGTGGACTTGTTTTCAATTGAATCGGCTGATTCGTCAGAGTTATCGGCACAGATGAATGGAGAAATGTTGCTGGATTATTTAAGCATCCATACTATTTCGACCAAAAAACAACAGACGGGCATGGTAAAGTTCACAGATGATTGGCAACTTTCAAATGGTCAAATCCATTCATTGACAACGACTTATTTCATCGATTACTGGCAAGGAATTTTGACTTATTATCCTATTTCTTCAGACAAAGAGGAGGTCACGCTCATTTATGAAGGAAAAAGATTAACATTCCTCCAGCAAATGCTTGATTCCTCGGGTGAACCACGAAACTGGTCCATGCTTTTTAAAGCAGATACAAACAACTATTTCAATATCATGGAACCGTGAAAATAGTTGAAATAACTCATAAATTTAAGATATCCGAACGATATGGAAGTAAAAAGGGTTTATCATCGCTAAACATCGATAAACCTCTGCTTATATGCAGAAATATTCTTCTGATAGTTCGGATATTTTATTTTTTGTACCCTTTTTTATTTTTGTTTTAAAAAAATGTTTCGAAATATACTAGACAATTCAGAAAATTTTGTATAATATTATTCCAATAAAATTCAAATCTTTATCAAATGAAATTCCAATAAAAACGGAAAAAATGTGAAAAGAGGAATGAAAAAATGACAGAATTGATAATTGGCGGAGTCACAGCAAGCACATTAGCAGAAAAGTATCAGACACCTCTGTATGTGTATGACGAAGAAAAGATGAGACAAACGATGCTGTCATTCAAGCGAGGCTTTGTATCGAAGCATTTTGATACAAAAGTGCTTTACGCCTCTAAAGCATTCCAAACGATTGAGATGCTACGTTTAGTCCATGAATATGGATTTGGGCTGGATGTTGTCAGCGGTGGGGAAATCTATACCGCTTTGCAAGCTGATTTTCCTAGAGATGCTATTTATTTCCATGGTAATAACAAGACCCCAGAAGAACTGATCTATGCACTTGAAAATGAGTTGTTGCATGTTGTTGCCGATAACTTGATGGAAGTCGAGTTATTAGAAGAATTAAGCCAACGCTATTCTAAAAAAGTCGATGTCATGCTTCGGTTGAATGTCGGTGTAGAAGCCCATACTCATGAATATATCGTCACTGCACATATTGATTCAAAATTCGGCATGAGCTATGAAAGTAAAGAGTGTCAGCAAGCTCTCCAATTGATAAAAGAAAGCAGTTATCTAGAGTTAGAAGGTTTTCATGCCCATATTGGGTCACAAATTTTTGATGTTACTGCTTGGCTAGCTGAAATCGACAAATTGACGAGTTACTTAACCGATTTTGAGCAACCACTTTCCTTGAATCTCGGGGGAGGATTCGGGATTCGTTATACACAAAATGATCAGCCAATCCCAATCGAAGAGGCACTAAAAAAGCTGATTGAATATACGGAAGAAGCTTTGGACAAACGAAAACTGACGATTCGTCAACTACTGATCGAACCAGGAAGAAGTATTGTTGGGGAAGCTGGTACAACACTATACACGATTGGCTTCATCAAAAAGACACCACATAAAAAATATTACTTTGTAGATGGCGGGATGACAGATAATATCCGCCCAGCTCTGTATCAGGCAGCATACGATTGTGATTTAGCAGAAAAATTGTCGGAAGAAAAAACAGAAAAAGTGACGATTGCAGGAAAAATGTGTGAATCAGGAGATGTGGTAATCAAAGAAACTTATTTGCCGAAAGCAAAATCAGGTGATCTTTTAGCTGTTTATTCCACGGGGGCTTACGGATACTCAATGAGCAGCAACTACAATCGAGCGACACGACCAGCAGTTGTTTTTGTCAATAATGGTCAATCAAGACTGGTTGTTCGCAGACAAGCATTTTCTGATCTACTAAGGGGGGAAGTTTCTTATGATCCTTCATAAATATAATGGCTGTGGAAATGATTTTATCTTATTAGATTACACAGAGGATACGGATTATAGTCAATTAGCCGCTTCTTTATGCGCAAAAGAAAAATATGACACAGACGGATTGATCGCCGTAAAAACCGATCCGTTGGAAATGATCTATTACAACAAAGATGGTAGCCGTGCCCCTATGTGCGGAAATGGTATTCGCTGTTTTGCTCGATATGTGAATGATCAAAATAGGATGGATGAACAGGAATTCAACGTAGAGACGTTAGCAGGCACAAGAAAAATTACGGTGTTGGATCCCTCACCTTTTTATTGCAGCGTAGATATGGGAGTGCCAGATGATTCTCCAGAAAAAATCAAAGCTGCACAATCTTATCCAATAAAAAACCAGGAAATAGAAATTGGTGGCGAAAAAGTAACGATCACTAGTTTATTTTTAGGGACGATCCATACCGTTGTTTTTGTTGAAAATGCGCGTGAGGAAGTTTGGAAAAAAAGAGGCGAACTGATCTGTCATCATCCTTTATTCAAAGAAAAAACCAATGTCAACTTTGTAGAAGTAGTCAATGAACAAGAATTGACCGTCCGTACCTATGAAAGAGGAGTAGGTTGGACACTTGCTTGCGGTACAGGTTGCTGTGCCTCTTATGCGGTTGCGAAGGAAACTGGGAAGATTTCAGCAGATCAGGTAGTCGTTCACTTGGAACAAGGAGACTTGATGATCTCTGGTGAGGATACGATACAAATGGCTGGTCCAGCAGTTCATGAATGGACAAGAATATTGGAGGAATGAAGATGATAAAAGGTTCGATCGTGGCGCTGATCACGCCGATGAATGAAGAGGGATCAGTAGATTATGCTGGTTTGGAAAAATTGATCCAATTCCATTTAGATGAACAAACAGACGGATTATTAGTTTTGGGTACAACAGGAGAATCTTCTACACTCACACAATCTGAGGAGGAGAAGATCCTTCAACTGACAGTAAAGAAAGTGGCTGGCCGTGTGCCGGTGATTGCAGGAGCTGGAACGAATAATACGAAAGAAACGATTGAAAAAGCGAAGCATTTTGCTTCTTTGGGCGCAGATGCACTTTTGGTCATCACTCCTTACTACAACAAAACAAGTGATGCAGGATTAGCTGCTCATTTCACAGCAATTGCAGAAGCTTCACCAATCCCGCTTATTTTATATAATGTCCCTTCTAGAACAGGCATGTCGATTCCAATCCATGTACTAGTAGATTTAGCAGAACATCCTAATATCATTGGTTTGAAAGAAGCCTCAGGAGATATGGCTTATGTGATGGATGCCACTCGATTGATTAGCGAAAAATTCAGCCTTTACAGCGGAAATGATGATTTGATCCTGCCAGTAATGAGTGTAGGAGGGAGCGGTGTAATCAGTGTATGGGCAAATATCCAGCCTAAAATAGTCCATGAGTTAGTAAAAGATACGATGGACGGAAGATGGCAGCAAGCAAAAGAAAAACAATTAAATGCACTTGAGCTGATCCATGCCTTGTTCAGTGAGACCAATCCTATTCCTGTCAAAGCAGCTATGTCATTATTAAATTTACCTTCAGGACCTCTACGCCTGCCTTTAGTGTCCCTTTCGGAAGAGAAAAAGAAACAATTAGCTCAGCTTTTGCTAAGGGAAAGGACGGTTGAAAAATGAAAATCGGACTGATTGGCAGTGGACAGATGGGGAATAGAGTCGAAGAAGTTGCACAAGAAAGAGGAGACACGGTCCTTCTTTTACGGACGGCACCTAAAGAAGCAACTACACTTGCTTTTACGGAACTGCCAGAACTGCTTATTGATTTTTCTCATCCAGATAATTTAGAGATGATCCTTTCGTATAGCTTGTCTTATCAACTTCCGTTAGTCATTGGCACGACAGGTTATACACAATCACAGTTCCAAGAAATGGAAGAACATGCCAAGCAGGTACCTGTGATGTATAGTGCTAATTTTTCGTTAGGCATCATGGTGATGAACCAACTGATCAAGCAAGCAGCTGCAATGTTGCAAGGCTGGCAGATCGAACTGATTGAAAAACATCATAGTCGTAAAAAAGATGCACCATCTGGTACCGCGAATATGCTTCTTCAAACAATCCAAGAAGTACAAAAGCTTCAGCCTGTATACAACTGGCAAGGACAAAAAAGAGAAGAAAATCAAATTGGTGTACACAGTATTCGTGCAGGTTCTTTACCTGGTGAACATGAGGTAATGTTTGCAGCTCCCGATGAAGTATTTACGGTCAAACATGAATCTTTTTCTAATCGAATCTTTGCTGCAGGTGCAGTAGAAGCAGCGGACTGGTTGAAAAATCAGCCACCAGGTTATTACAAATTAGAAGATTTATTAATGGATAAAGGGGTGTAAGAAACGTGGAAGCTCAAGAAATCATCCGCTACATTCAAACGGCATCTAAAAAGACGCCTGTGAAAGTCTATCTGAATGTAACCGAGCCAATCAAATTTAAAGACAGCAAAGTTTTTGGTGAAGGAAACAGCTTCGTTGTTTTTGGTGACTACGAGTCGATTGCTCCGGTTTTAGAAGCTGAAGCGGAAAAAATCATTGAAATCGAAATCGAAACTGCTGCAAGATACAGTGCAGTTCCTTTGCTGGATATCAAAAAAATCAATGCCCGTATCGAACCAGGTGCTATTATCAGAGATCAAGTGTCCATCGGCAACAATGCCGTGATCATGATGGGAGCGATTATCAATATCGGTGCAGTAATCGGTGAAAACACGATGATTGATATGGGTGCTGTCTTAGGTGGACGAGCGACAGTGGGCAAAAACTGCCATATTGGTGCAGGAGCTGTCTTAGCAGGTGTAATCGAACCCGCATCGGCTAAACCGGTTATCGTAGAAGATGGCGTGCTGGTAGGTGCGAATGCAGTGATTGTTGAAGGTGTCCATATCGGAAAAGATGCAGTCGTGGCAGCAGGAGCAGTGGTTTTAGAAGATGTGGCAGCAGGCACTGTTGTCGGTGGAATACCTGCACGTGTCTTGAAAATAAGTGATGATCAGACAAAAGAAAATACAGCATTGATTGCTGCGTTACGCGAATTATAGAGGAGATGGAGAAAAATGCGCGAAATAGATACCTGTATTGTGGGGGCAACCGGATTAGTCGGACAAACGATGCTCAAAGTGTTAGAAGAATATGATTTTCCAGTAGGACGATTGAAATTATTAGCGTCAAAACGTTCAGCTGGCAAAGTTTGTGTATTCAAGGGGAAGAAACACACTGTACAGGAATTGACAGAAACTTCATTTGAAGGATATGATTTAGCGCTATTTTCTGCAGGTGCTTCTGTATCCAAAGAGTTTGCGCCAATCGCAAGAAGTCAAGGATTATTTGTTATAGATAATTCCTCGGCATGGCGAGAAGATTCGGATATTCCATTGATCGTTCCAGAGGTCAATCTTGAAGACTATACATTGAATCGGCTGATTGCGAATCCAAATTGTTCAACCATTCAAGCGGTACTACCGCTTAAAGCTTTACAAGAAACCTTTGGAATCCAACGAGTCAATTATTCGACCTATCAAGCAGTTTCTGGTTCTGGACAGAAAGGTATCCAAGATCTTTACCGCACGCAAAATGACGAGGAACCAGCTTTGTATCCTTATAATATTAGTCAAACGGTGATTCCAGAAATCGATCAGCCTTTGGAAAACGGCTATACCAAAGAAGAACAGAAAATGATAAATGAGACCCGTAAGATTCTGCATCAGCCTGATTTGCCAGTATCAGCAACCTGTGTACGTGTACCAATCGAGAATGGACACGGAGTCTCGGTGGCCGTTCAGTTGCAAAAAGAGTTTACGATTGAAGAAGTTAAAGAGTGTCTCAGTCAGTTTCCAGGAATCCAATTAGAAGATGATCTAGCAGCACATAAATATCCAACGAGCATTCTTGCTAGAGGAACAGATACGGTTTATGCTGGGAGGATCAGAAAAGACACCTCTTTAGAGAACGGACTGTTGTTCTATACAACTGCCGATAACATACGCAAAGGAGCCGCTGCGAATGCCGTGCAGATTGCTGCAGCTTTAATGCAGAAAATAGCGGAGGTGGCAAGATGAGTAATACGCTGAAAATAGCAAAATTCGGCGGAACATCGATGTCTCATGAAGAACAATTCAAAAAAGTCCGTACAATTGTTCTTTCAGATCCCAATCGTCAAGTGATCGTTGTTTCTGCTTTAGGCAAACGTACATCAGATGATGACAAAGTAACAGACTTACTTTATTTGATTTATGCCTACCTTCAGCATCATGTTGATTGGACACCCCTTTGGGAAAGGATCTGTGAACGTTTCATTCAAGTAAGAGACCTTCTTGACCTGCAGTTACCTATGGAAGAGGAACTGGCACGCATACAAAAACAACTGGAAGATGAAAAGATAACTGAAGATTATTTAGTAAGCAGAGGTGAATATCTGACTGCTCGACTGATGGCTGAGTATCTTGGTTACCAGTTCATTGATGCAAAGGACCTGCTGTTCTTTGACTATGATGGAAAAATCGATGAGGAAAAAACAGCACAGGAAATCACAAAAGCATTTAAAAGATATCCGAAAATGGTTGTTCCAGGATTTTACGGGGCAAACCCTGCAGGCAAAGAAAAATTATTGGGACGTGGAGGAAGCGACATTACTGGCGCGTTACTGGCGAAGATGCTACAAGCGGCGAGTTATGAGAATTGGACAGATGTTTCAGGAATCATGATGGCTGATCCGAGAATCATCGATCATCCTAAAATCATCGAGGAAATCTCTTTTAGAGAACTGAGAGAGATGGCTTATATGGGGGCTAATGTTCTTCATGAAGCAGCTGTTTTCCCAGTTCAAGAGGCGGATATCCCCATCCAAATAAAAAATACCAATGATCCTTTCGCTCAAGGAACAAAAATATCGAATCACGAAGTGGAAAAGGAAAATGGACTGACAGGAATAGCTGGACGCAAGGATTTTCTTTCGATCACTTTATTCAAACGTCATATGTCCGATGAAATCGGGTTTATCTGGAAAGCAATGAGCATTTTTGCTAAACATGAGATATCAATCGAACATATTCCTTCAGGGATCGACAATATCGGAGTGATCGTCTCAGCAGAAGCGATTGCCGATAAATTATTTCTCATCACAAAAGAATTAAAAGAAACACTTGGCGTGGAAGAAATCGTCGTGATCGAAGACTTAGCTTTGATCTCTGTCGTTGGCGGACCGCATAAAGAATTGATCGGTTTATCTGGAAAAGTGTTATCGATATTGAATAAATTAGAAATTCGCACATCGATCTTATCACAAGGAGCACAGGAGTTGAATCTAATCATCGGTGTACCGAATGATCAGTATGAAACCGTAGTGAAGGGTATCTATGAAGGGATGGTGAATACGGATGCTGAAAGAATATCGAATGGCACTCCATCAAATTCCTGAAATCGGATTTCATGAATTCAAAACAAAAAAATATTTATATGAACAAGTAAAAAATAGTGGAGCCGTTATCCATGAAATCGGCGAAACAGGACTGCTTCTTTATTTTGATAATCAACAAGAAGAAACGATTGCTTTTCGAACAGATATCGATGCACTGCCAGTCAAAGAAGAAACAAATCTCTCTTTTGCTTCTAAGCATGAAGGGTACATGCATGCATGTGGTCATGACGGACATATGGCGATGCTTTTAGGGTTGACCGACTTTATAACTGAACACATCGAGGAGCTTATTTATAATGTAGTACTGATCTATCAGCCATCAGAAGAAATTTCCGGCGGCGCACAAAGTGTTATTCAGTCAGGATTGTTAGATAAATATGAAGTACAAGCAATATTTGGCTTTCATCTATGGCCTGGACTAGCGAAAGGAGAAGTTTTTTCTCGACCAGGACCTTTGATGGCACAAAGCAGTGAAACAGACATCATCATCAAGGGCCAGTCCGCGCATATTGCTTCTAGTGAAAAAGGAATCGATAGTCTGGAGGCAGCTGTACGATTTTTGAAGAATGTTTATGATTTTGATCGGCAATTACCGACAGAGTGGAATCATCTAATGAAATTTGGTCAAATCCAAGGTGGAACGATCCGGAATGTTTTAGCTGGAGAAGTTATTGTATCCGGAAGTATCCGTTCTTACAGTTCAGATATGCAAAATTATTTGAAGAGGGGATTAGCTCATTTAGCAGAACAGTTTCACTCTGCAGCTACTATTTCTTTCCGCTATAATGACGGCTATCCAGCTGTAATCAATCATAGCGGCTTATACGCAGCATTGTCGGATTCAAACAAACTACATGAATTAGAGGATCCAGTTCTTCAAGCCGAAGATTTTGGCATATATACGCAACAATATCCATGTGTATTTTTCTTTTTAGGTGTCGGTGATACCCCTGCTTTACATGATCCGACGTTCGATTTTGATATGGATGTTTTAGAAAATGGTGTAGAATGGTACAAAACGATTCTTTTTACAGAAAATCTTCTTGAAGAAATCGACAGCAGTTCAAAAGAGGAGCGAGTAAATAATGATGAATTTATCCAATCAATTTAATCCTAGGCTTTCTAGAATAGAAGTATCTAAAATACGGCAATTCGATCAGCAAATATCGTCGATACCAGATGTGATCAAGCTCACCTTGGGAGAACCGGATTTTCCGACTCCCGAACATGTCAAACAAGCCGGAATAACAGCGATTGAAGAAGACTTTTCTCACTATACCGGAATGAGAGGACTGGAGGAACTGCGGGAAGCTGCTTGTATGTTTCAGCAGCAGCGTTATGGATTAACTTATGATCCGCAAACGGAAGTTTTGACGACGGTTGGTGCAACGGAAGCGATTGCTTCTGCATTGTTATCTGTTTTAGAAGAAGGAGACAAGGTTCTTATTCCAGCGCCTGCTTATTCAGGATATCAGCCATTAGTGGAACTAGCTGGTGCTGAATTGATCCCGATAGATACTTCTGACACAGGGTTTGTCTGTCAGCCGGAACAATTTGAACGAGCATTTGAACAATATGGATCAGCTATCAAAGCAGTCATTTTAAATTATCCTAACAATCCCACTGGGACGACATTGTCTGCAAGCCAGTTGGAAGCAATCGCTGAAGTTTTAAAAAAATATCCGGTATTTGTTATAAGTGATGAAGTATATGCTGAATTGACTTACACTGGAACGCATATGTCCATAGCTTCTTATCTTCCGGAACAAACAATCGTGATAAGCGGGCTATCCAAGTCACATGCGATGACTGGTTGGCGAGTGGGATTTATTTTTGCTCAAAAAGCCCTTATTGACGAACTAATTAAAGTCCATCAATATCTGGTGACTGCGGCTACAACGATGTCGCAAAAAGCTGCGGCTGAAGCGCTAATAAATGGAGTAAAAGATAGCGAGAACATGAAAGAGCAATATCAAACACGAAGAGACTATCTGGTCCAGCAATTGGCGCCTTTAGGATTTGAAGTGACTCAGCCAAACGGTGCATTTTATTTATTTTGCAAACTCCCAGCTGTCATTCAAACCGACTCTTGGCAGTTTTGTGTAGACTTAGCGGAACAGGCAAAAGTTGCGTGTATCCCTGGCATTGCATTTGGCCCAGAAGGAGAAGGCTATATACGGATTTCTTATGCTAGCAGTATGGAAAACTTACATGAAGCGTGCAAACGGATCAAAGACTTTTTAACAGAACAGTGATTCATGAATTTTCTCAAAAAACAATCGGCATCTTTGCGGTATATTCTGCAAGCTGCCGATTGTTTTTTAAATTTGGTTCAAATGAACGCGTTTCTTTTGATTCATAACTGATGTAATGTTAAGTTTAAATTGTTTAGAATGATTTTAAAAGAATATTCAAGGAGGTTTCATCAATGGAAAAAATCAAAGTTGTCATTGTAGGTGCATCTCATGGAGGGCATCAATCGATCTTGGAACTATTGACACGATACGGTGAAAATGTAGATATCACGCTATTTGAAGCAGGAGACTATGTTTCCTTCATGTCATGCGGTATGGAGCTGTATCTAGAAGACAAGGTAACAGATGTAAATGATGTACGTAATTTCAGACCAGAAAACTTTCCGCAATCCAATGTTCATATTTTAAATAATCACGAAGTAAAAACGATCGATGCAGATAAAAAAACAGTAACGGTTACTAGTGCATCAGATAACGAAACAAAAGAATATCCTTATGATAAATTGATCTTGAGTTCTGGTGTCAAACCAAACAATTTGCCAGTACCAGGGGCAGATTTAGAAAATGTCTATTTGATGCGTGGATACAATTGGGCAACCAAAATCAAAGAAAAATTAAATGATCCGGCTATTAAAAAAATCGCTGTCGTAGGTGCTGGTTACATTGGGATCGAAGCAGCAGAAGCAAGCCGAAAAGCTGGAAAAGAAGTCGTCTTGCTTGATGTGATCGACAGACCCTTAGGCACTTATTTAGATGCTGAAATGACAGACATTTTAGAACAACACCTAAATGAAAACGGTATTGAAGTTTTGACAAACGCCAAAATCGAAGCCTTTACCGGAAACGGAAAAGTGGAAGCAATCAAAACAAGTGAAAAAGAAATCCCAGCAGATCTAGTCATCCAAGCTGCTGGTGTGAAGGCAAATACAGAATGGTTAAAAGGGATCGTCGACTTAGATGAACGTGGCTGGATCCAAACGAATGAATACTTGCAAACGAATCTTCCAGATGTGTATGCAGTAGGAGATGCTACACTTGCTTATTCTATCCCAGCACGCAAAAAAATGCCGATCGCTTTAGCGACTGTTGCACGTAGAGAAGCACGTTATGTAGTAAAACATCTTTTTGAAGAAGTACCAAACAAACCGTTCGGCGGAGTCGTAGGTTCCTCCGCATTAAGTGTCTTCGACTACCATTTTGCAGCAAGCGGATTGAATAGCTTCACTGCAGCAAAAGCAGGAGTAGATGTACGAGTGTCTTATTATGAAGATACGTTACGACCAAAATATGTACCAGAAGAACAAGGAAATCCAAAAGTGTCCATCCAATTATTCTCAGATCCAATGACCCATCAATTGCTAGGAGGAGCAGTATTATCTACCTATGATGTTACAGGTCAAGGAAATGTGTTGGCACTAGCGATCCAAAATAAACTGACTTTAGAAGAACTGGCAGAAGCTGACTTCTTCTTCCAACCAGGTTTTGACCGACAATGGAGCATGTTGAATCTAGCCGCTCAACAAGCACTAGGAGAAGAACCATTTGTAGAATAAGGAAACGAAATATTTGAAAAGAGGTTGTGACAGAAGTGGTCAGCTTCAAGAAATAAGAAGGAATTTACGAAAATTGCTTCTCAAATTTTTGTGAAATTTCGGCTTATTTCCGTAGAAGCTACTTCTGGAACACCGTGTAGGAGGTTGTGAAAAAGCTGCTCTGCATCAAGCAGTAAGAACAATCAGATAAAAATAGCACTCCATATTTTTCATCTGATTGGGTTTAGTGCCGTAGATGCAAGCTTTTGAACACCGTTTAAGGAAGAGGTTGTGAAATCAGTGTTTTGAACTGAGTATTAGAGAAACAAACGGCAAAATAGTTCCTCATATTTTGCCGTTTTTTGAGCTAATATCGAGGGTCAGCTGATTGAACACCCTTTGTTCGGAATAAGGAACTGTGACACGACTCGTGTCACAGTCCTTTTTTTAGTGAAAGGATACATTTCTTCCTTGTATATTCCATGCGTGTTTGAGAGAAAGCATATATAATTTAATTAACAGATAGTTAGGGGGAGAAAGAATGGTTTTTTCAATCACAATGAAACTGGTATTCGGATTGATCGGCTTGTTATTAGTGGTGCGTTTGCTTGGGAAGAAATCCATGTCGGAAATCACACCATTTGATTTAGTCTATACGCTTGTTTTAGGGGGGATCTTAGAAGAATCAACCTATGATGACAATGTCCATGTAGGTCATGTCCTATTTGCCATTGCGCTTTGGGCAGTAATGATTTATGGTATCGAACGTATCGTCCAAAAAAATGAAAAAGTCAATCGCTGGGTTAAAGGCGAGCCCTCTGTTTTAATCAAAGACGGCGTCATCAACATGACAGAGTTGGCAAATAACCATATCGAGATGGAGCAGTTGCGAGCAATCTTAAGACAGCAGGAATGCTTTTCTCTTGAAAATGCCAAACATGTTATCCTAGAGAATGCCGGTCAAATGAGTGTATTGAAAAAATCAGATGATGACAAAGCTTTGTCGATCCTGCTAGTGGATGAAGGACAAATCCAGCATAAAGTACTTCAATCCAATCAACTAGATGAATCGTGGCTTCTGGAGAATTTGAAGAAAGAAGGCTATGCAGACGTAAAACAGCTGATTTATGTCGAATGGTCAGAAGAAAAAGGGTTCTACGTACTAAACAAAGAAGACGTGATGCATGAATCTTACCGGATAGATGGATAGAGAGAGGTTGTGAAATCAGCTCTTTGACTTGATACTCAAAACTAAGCGACTTTTTCGCAACCTCCACTAAACGATGTTCAATCAGCTAATAATAAGATCAAAACGCTGATTGAACAGCCTCTCATGTCACAAACCATTTTTTTGTTTCTTTTAACTCAATATGCCGTACGTCTTCCCAAACTATCGGCTGATGGTCGATCATAAAATAATCTTCATAGGCTTCACCAATGAAATGACCTTCAACCTCATCTAAGAGTCTTCCAAATTCATCTGTTAAATTGAGCTGGATGATTACTGCTTTACGAGATAAAAAAGCTTCTGTCAGTATACTATCGATTTCTTGTAATGTCATTTGTTGTTTAGGGAGAGGTTGTTTGCGTGCTGCTTCTTCATTTTTTTTGATACCGTTGACTAGTTCTTCCATCGCAAAAGCGGTCCCCCATTTTAATCCAAATGGACGATCTCGATACTCGTTATAGTCAATGAATTTTTTTGCTGTCCGTCTCATCTTTTCCACCTTCTAATCCACTCATACCACCTGCATGCCCACCAACGAGAGAGCTACGTGCAATGGCGCGTCCTCCTTGCAAGAGACTATGCGCATGGATGATTGATTTAAAGCCGTATTTTTTTCTGATCGTATCGACTACAAAATCAACTTTCGCTTCATTTATCTGCTTCTCAGGATCTTCAAAAAGGTTAAGCTGTAAACCTGTCGCGTATACGAGGTTGGAACAGTTCACGCCTATACGTCGAATATCCTGACAGCGGTAATGCTGGTGGAAAATGGTCAATAAAGCCTCTGCTAGATCTCTGCTAGCATTTGTCGCTTCGATTTTTATTTGCTGGTGGAAACCGGTCTTACCATTTGGATCAAGATAACCTAAGGAGTATCCTACCCATAAGCTGACTACTTGTGCTTTTGCTGCAGATCGTCTCAAGCGGGTGCCGACTTGATCGGCCATTTCTTTGATAACAATCTCGATTTCTTCTTGCCTCGTATAATCTCTATCTAGAATTTGACTATTTCCGATACTTTTTGATTTCGGTATATATTCTTGCCCTAAAAAACTTCGATCGATTCCCCAAGCATGGGCATAAAGCTGAGTACCGATGATCCCTAACGTGCTTTTCAAGTGATAATAATCCGCGTGAGCTAAATCATAAACCGAATGTATACCCATTTGTTTCAGTCGTTTTGCTGTTCGTTTGCCGATTCCCCAAAAGTCAGTGATATCTGAGATTGTCCATAACTTTTCTGGGACATCTTCATAACGCCATTCAGCAATCATTTGTTTTCCGTCTTTTGAGCCATTATCTAAGGCTAGTTTAGCAAGTAGTGGGTTATCGCCGATTCCTATAGTCGTGTAGATTCCGGTCTGTTCAAATACATCTTTATGGATCAGTTTAGCCATGTCGTACGCATTCGTTTTACCAAAGAGTGCCATGCTATTTGTTACATCAAGGAAGCTTTCATCAACGGAATAGACATGATGGTTCGCTTCATCTGCATATTTTTTATAGATAGTATTGATTTCTCTGTTTTTTTTCATATAATAGGCCATCCTTGGAGCAACAATATATAAATCACTTGGATAGGGGAAGGGTAAATCTCTGGCACGACTGATATTGGTGATGCCGTACGCTTTTTTTGCTGCAGGACTGGAAGCCAAGATTAATCCGCTACCCCGTGTTTCTGTCGAATCAGACGGATAGGACATTACTACTAATTTAGTTGTAAGGGGATCAAGATCCTTTTCCACGCACTCTACGGAGGCGTAAAAAGATTTGCAGTCAATACATAAAATATCTCGTGAAGGTTCTTTTTCATAAACAAATACTGGATTTTGATTCGCCCACATAACAATCACCTCTTCTACATAATTAGAACATACGTTCCCTTTTTGTGTCAATAAAAAACAGCAATTTTCAAACATGAGCAAAAGGCTCACATTTGAAAATTGCTGAGAGGTTATTTGTCCCTATTTATTTAGCTGTGTTCATTGATTTTTCTATCATACATGAACGGCTTCTGGATCAATCTTTGTTGTCCCATTTCCAATGTGTGCAACATAAAATTCTGGAGCATAGCCGACAACTTTCATATATTCATCATAGACATTGTTTTTGAAGGCAGGTATATTTTCTTCTTTGACAAGAGCAATCGCACAGCCGCCAAATCCAGCTCCTGTCATTCGTGCACCTAAGACACCTTCTTGTTTTTGAGCAGCGTCCACTAGTGTATCTAACTCGATCCCAGTCACTTCATAATCATAGCGAAGAGAGTGGTGAGAATCATTTAGCAGTTGTCCAAATGCTTCCAAGTTTCCAGCTTCTAATTCAGCTTTTGCTTTCAAAGTACGTTGATTTTCATAAACAGCATGACGAGCTCTGCGTATCAATGTATCATCACCGATTTGGTCAATAGTTGATTCAAATTCTTCTTCATCTAAGTCTCCTAAAGAAGAGATAGGTAAAGTTTTTTGCAGACGTGCCAAGGCTTCTTCGCATTCGCTGCGGCGTTCATTGTATTTTGAATCTGCCAATTCCCGACGTTTATTCGTATTCATGATGACGATTGCATAACCATCTAGTTTCACTGGGACCATTTCATATTTCAGCGTATTTGTATCTAACAAAATCGCATGATCTAGCTCACCGAAGCCGATGGCAAACTGATCCATGATACCTGAATTGACACCGATGAATTCATTTTCTACTTTTTTACCCGTTTGGACTAGTTCCAAACGATCTGTTTTTAAATCAAACAGATCTTCTAATACAACACCTACCAATAATTCTAATGAAGCGCTACTGGAAAGTCCTGCACCGTTAGGGATTGTTCCTTCCACCAACAACTCAAATCCATGATCAATTGGGTGTCCAGCTTCTTTTAATTTAAGGACCATTCCTTTTACGTAATTTGCCCAATTTGCTTTTTTATCATATTCTAGCTCGTCTAAAGTAAAACTGATGACACCGATATCATCAAAGTTTGTGGAATAAACTAATATTTTATTATCGTCTCTAGGTGCGGCGACACCTTGCGTTCCATAGGTGATAGAAGCAGGGAAGACATGACCGCCATTGTAATCTGTGTGCTCACCAATCAAATTGATGCGACCTGGCGAGAAGTATTGTGTCGTTTTTTTAGGGCCGAATGTTTCGGCAAATTTTGTGTTTAAGCTTCTTTTGATTTCCATGATGAGTTATTCCTCTCTTGTTTTGATTTTGAATTCTGTCACTGTTTCAAATGTTGATCCGGCTTTTAAATGAATCGAACCAAATGCTGAGAAGCGCTCTGCCCCTGGAGCTGTTTGAGTCTCAAATGTGATGCCGCCGTGATGTGCCAGTTTTCGACCACGCATTTCTGGTGTTTCTGGACCGAAATTTGCAGTGAAAATAACCATACTAGAAGCATCTGTAGCGATATCTACTTGGATTTTTTTATCCGGACTAGTCAAGCGAGCGGCTTCTTTATCCAAGCCAGATTCTTTTAAGAAAAATGGATGATCGATTCCGTCAACGAGTTCTTTTTGATCCAAATCACTAGCAAAAACGGACGCTAGTTTTTTAGGCGTTTGAAAATCGAAAGCATTTCCTGCAGTATTTTCTTTTACTCCTATAGGAATACTGTCTGCTCGTAAAGGAGCGTAAGCTTCACTATTGAGCCAAAGCTCATGTTGATCGATCGCTTGAGAAGCATCTCCCGTCAAGTTGAAGTAGACATGATTTGTCGGATTGAATAAAGTATCTTGATCGCTGATGCCGCGAGTGGTCACCCGCCAGATATTATCTTGTGTCAAAGTATAACGGACTTCCACATCCAATGTACCTGGAAAACCATGTTCTCCGTCGGGACTTGTAGTAGTAAAAATGACAGAAGCTTCATTTTCGCCATTCAAAATGACATAAGACCATTTTTTTAATTCAAATCCAGGAGAACCACCATGCAGATTATGCCCAGTTTTTGGATCTATAGCTAATTGGTAAGTTTTTCCATTGAGAGAAAAGCGGCCATTTTCGATCCTCCCTGCGGTGCGACCGATAGACGCGCCGATATACGGGTCTTTTTCGATATATTCTTCAGCGGTGTCAAATCCCAAAACTAATTCTTGATCATTTGTTTTTAAACGAACGATCCTAGCACCTAAATCAGAGACAGAAAGTACTAGCTTGTTTTTATTCTCCAAGGTTATCAAATGATAACCTTGGCCGAAATCTTTTTCTGTAATCTTCATTTTCAAGATCCTTTCTTAATGTGAAGGAACTACTGCATCGTGAAGTTCATCTTCCATTGTATCAGCTGGAGCCAATTTGTTTTCTAATTCCTCAACGATTTGTGCATGTTTTTTCTCTGTCAATGTAATCTTCCAAGCAAAAATAATAGCGGAGAAAATCATCAAAGCAGCAGGAGCATAGAATGCATAAGCTTTGAAAGTCGTTACGCCATGAGCAGTGATATCAGCAGCAGTAGCATTACCAGTCATCCCAGAAGCGATAGCGACAAACCCTACGATCCCGTTAGACAAAGCACCAGCGATTTTATCTAGTAAAGGACGAATAGAGAGAGTAACAGCTTCATTACGGATACCATTTTTCCATTGGCCATATTCAACAGAGTCTGTGATTGTCATCAAAGCGGATAAGAAAATCAATTGTTGAGGGAAGTAGAACAATACTAACCCGATGATAACGATTGGCAAACTTGAACCTGCGATCGTAAAGAAAAAGTAGGAAGAAATCATCATTGCAATCCCGCCAAGGTAAACATAGCGACGAGAGATGACGCGTGTAAGCATTGGGAATAATGGGACAGCTATTAAACCAAGTAAGGCAGCAACTAGACCAACGATCCAAAATTCAGTTGGTTGGCCAAGTACATATTTGAAGAAGTAGAACAATACGGCAGTCGTTGCTACATTAGCAATCGCATAAGCGATATAAGCAAGGGCAAGCCACATCAATTGATCGTTTTGAGCAACTGCTTTGAACACATCTTTGATTCCGGCTTTTTCATTTTGTTGACGGATCGCAGTATCGACTTCTTTTGTTCCCAAGGCAGTGATAATCGCAGTACCGCCTGAAATAACAGCGGCAATCACACCGAACCAGAACCAACCTGAAGCGCCTTCAATATGTTTATGAGTAACAAGATAGGTAAAGAAAGTAACGATAGGGACAACGACTAGTGTAGTACCATTTGCACCTAGAGAAGAGCCGAAACGAGCAAACGTAGCAAATTTTTCACGTTCCTTTGTTTCCGTGCTCAAAGCAGGAATCATTGACCAAAAAGCGATATCCTTGAATGAATAAAAACTATCCAACAAGATGAAAACGATTGCAAATAATATGATAAATAAAGTCGTATTATGAGTAGCTAAGCCAAAGAAATTGGTAAAGATTGCTACCAAGAGTACAGAACTAACAATACCACCGATAACTAACCATGGTTTGAATTTGCCATATTTTGTACGGGTATTATCAATAACGCCACCAATTAAAGGATCAAAAATAATTTCAACTAAGCGAATACCTACAACTAAGCTTGTAACTGTAGCAATCATTTTTGCATTCGTTGCCTTATCTGTTCCTGCAAACATCTGGCTTGTCACGAATACCATAAAATAAGTGCTTAATGTAACATAGAATGTGTCGTGTCCAAAAGCGCCTAAAGCGTAGGACATACGTTGGATCATTTTGCTTTTCATAATCTGTATTCCTCTCCTGTTCAATATATAATACTAAGTAAACCGGTTACAACGAATAACAAAGATCTTTTAATGACTTAAACTTAACAAGAAATCGCTTCCTTTTTAATATATTTCTGTGACTTTTATTTAACTTTTTGTTGCATTATACTAAAGAAGTAAGGAGGGTAAGAAATGGAGCAATCGATTTTTTTAAAAAAGGAACATCAACAAGTAGAAAAAGAATTGTATTTTGATTTTTGCGGCTTCTCTAAAACGATGCCGTTTCATTCTTTTGGTCCTGCTATTCGCAATGATTACATCTTACACGTCGTGATGGAAGGCAAAGGATCTTATCATGTGAAAAATCAACAGTTTCAATTGAAAAAAGGAGATCTATTCTTGATTCGTCCAGGAGACTCGACATTTTACTTATCAGATGGAGAAGATCCATGGATGTATTGCTGGCTTTCTTTCGGTGGACATGCGGCAGAAGAAATCATCCGGCAGTCGCTTTTCAGAGAAGACCAGTACACGATGGTCTCTTCCGATATACAAAAATATATCGACATTATTTTAGAATGCATGAAAGATACGGAAGAAACCTTGGAAAATGAATTACAGTTAACAGCACTAACCTACCGTTTTTTATCAGTCCTTTTAAAAGACGGCGGAAAGATCAGCGGTGGCGTACAAAAAGTTCATTCCTCCTTAGCTGTTGAGACAGTCAAATACATCGAGGCACATTATGCGGAAAATTTATCTGTTGAGGAAATTGCCCAGCATTTAGCTGTCAACCGGAGTCACTTGTCACGAGTATTCAAAAATCATATGGGTACCAGTATCAAGGAATATTTGATCGGGGTACGGATTAATCGAGGGGCGTTTCTTCTTTCCCTGACGGATGAATCCGTGGAAAGCATTGCCTATCAAGTAGGGTTCAATAGTCTAGTCGTATTTAGCCGAATGTTCAAAAAGAGTACCGGAGAAACGGCTACGAACTATCGTAAACGGATGAAAAACGAAAATTTCAAGAATATTGCTTTGGATACTTTGAAAAAACAGTTGGAAAAGCAAACTGCAGTCTCTTGGACGACCTAATTTGCTTGGACAAAAGGACAAGCATCGGCAAAAGAAACTTGTGGCGGTTATGCTACACTGTAAGACGAAGACTAAAAAAGGAGGAGAAGGGATGCGTACACTTATCATCATCAGCCATCCAACGATGGGGGAATCTCTGAATCAGCAATTTTTCAAAGAAGCTTCTTCCGGTTTATCCGTTACTTGGCATCATTTAGAATCAAGTTATCCAGATGGAAAGATAGATGTAAAGGCTGAGCTACAGCTTCTGGCACAGCATGATCGAATCATTTTCCAGTTTCCATTTTACTGGTATAGTTCCCCTGCTCATTTAAAAATTTGGCAAGATAATGTTTTGGAACAAGCAGCACATGTATTAGAAGGAAAAGAATTAGGAATCGTATTGACAACAGGTGTGGCGGAAAAGGAATACCAAGCTGGAGGGAAAGAAGAATATACGATCTCCGAATTTTTGAGACCATATCAGCGAATCGCAAACAAATTCCATATGACCTATCTTCCGCCATTCGTTTTAGCACAATTTATGTATTTATCCCAAGAAAAACGTTGGGAGAAGCTAATTGCTTATCAGCAGTATCTCTCATTGGAAGGGAAGCCATCGCTTACTCAACGGATTGACTGGTTTATTCAAAGAGTACAGGGAAATCAGAAAATGCAGGAAGAAGATTCGGAAAAACAAACATATATCATAGAAGCACTGACTGACGCAAAAGAGCAAATCGAAGACTTGACCTTTACCCTGCAAGAAATGAAAGGAACTTCATTATGACAAATGAATGGTTGATCCAACAATTAGATGAATTAAGTGAAAAATCAGAATATCAAGACCGTGCACTCTTATATGAGATAAAGAAACTGATGGCTGAGATAGATGAACGAACAACACAGTTGCAAGGAGAAATCGACGGACGATCTTGGAATCATCTCAACTGGTGAAATTTTCTTATAAATAACAAGGATAAAAATGTGCACAATGACAATTATTTGCTACAATAAGAATATGAAGCGTTTGATAACGCTGTTATACATAAAAATTGGTGGTGAAAAAAATGTATGATGAAAATGAGTGGGGAGAAAATGTTCGGATGACCCGAAGAAGACAGCAAAAACAGGCAGCACGTAAGCGGATGATCATGATTGGGGCAGCAGTTGCCGTTTTTTTGATCATAGTAGGAGGAATAGCGGGGCTGTATTTTCACGGGAAAAATTCGTCAGATGCAAAAAGCACGACCGTAACGGAAACAACGACAAAGAAAACAGATGCGAAACAAACAAGTGAGGCATCGACTGAAACAAAAGAAACACAAACTTCTGAAGAAAAAACAGCAGATGATTTGTCAGAGCAACTCCAAGCAATCGTCAATGATTATTCGAAAAAGATGGAAGAAAAGACGCCTGTGTTGATTGAAGAATACCAAACAGAAATCCAGGGAAATCAGGAGGGCATAGCTGGTTTATCCGCAGTTGCTAACCAAAAAGCACGTGAGCTCCAAGCTATCTCCGACGAAGGGATCGGAAAGTTACGTGCAGCGTATCAGTCAGCAGATAATAAAGACGGTGTAGCCTTAGATACCTTGATCAATCAGCTATCGGCTAACTATACGAATCATGTCGCTAAGATTTCCGACATATATTTGCAGACGAGCGCTTCTCTTCAAGCAGAGTCAACAAGCACACAAGAAACAGCATCTTCTGAGTCTGAGACGATAGAATCAACAGAAGCTTCTGGAATGCAAGCTCGAACAACGCAAGACACAACAGAAAACACTGAAACGACTACTAGCAGTACGACGTCACAGGCTGCGACAACTGTTGTTTTGGAAGGAGAAGGCCCAAATCAAATAGCCGAACGAACTGGCGTACCAGTAGAAACGATTTTGTCACTGAATGGGATGAGTATGGATGACTATTTCCTGACTCCCGGTGAGACACTAAAATTGAATTGATAAAAGCAATAAAAAGAACGAAGACTCCCTTGATGGAAGCTTCGTTCTTTTTATTTGGCGGTTCTTTTTTCACGTATAAAGTAATGGATCGTCATGTAAAGCAAGAAAACGAGACCAATGATCAAAGAAATTCTAGTTTCAGGATTGATAAACATGAAAATCAACACGATAGCTAAAAAAGCAAGTGTCGCATAATTCGTGTAAGGAGACAGCGGCATTTTAAAAGGATGATCATGCATTTTATCTGCGTGAGTCTTTTTGAAGCGAATCTCACTGATCAAAATCACCACCCAAGGAACCATACCAGGTAAAATACTTGAACTGTATACGAAGACAAAGATATTTTCGGACTGGTTGATGAACATTGGCAGAAGATAGTTTAAGATCAAACCAATCAAGATTCCGCCTGAGATGGCTACGACAGGGTAAAAAGGCGCACCATGACGAGATAATTTCAGAAACTTTTTAGACATCTTTCCATTCATCGCAAGTGTATAGACCATACGGCTTGCACTGAAAATGCCTGAATTACAACCTGATAATGCCGCTGTAATCACGACAAAATTGATCAACCCTGCAGCAAATGTAATGCCGATTTTAGAAAAAGTTTGGACAAAAGGCGAGCCAATCTCACTCAATTGATTCCACGGATAAATACTCACGATGATAAAAATGGCACCAATATAAAAAATCAAGATTCGACCGATAGTGGATTGAACAGCTTCAATGATCGTCTTTTTAGGATTCTCTGCTTCGCCAGCAGTCATTCCGATCAGTTCGATCCCTTGATAGGAAGCAACGACGATCGATAACGCAAAGAAAAAGCCTTTGACACCGCCAGTGAAGAATCCACCGTTTTTCCAAAGATTTGAGATCCCTACCGCCTGGCCATGATTACCAAATCCAAATAAAATCACCCCAAGACCTGCAATGATCATCAAAATGATTGTTATGACTTTGATGATCGAAAACCAAAATTCTAATTCGCCAAACGCTTTGACAGAAATAAGATTTGCCAGCATAAGAAATAAGACGACAATGATGCCGGGAATAATTGCTGGCAGATTGGGCCACCAATAATTCATATAAGATCCTACAGCGATTACTTCACTTATCCCTACGACAATATATTGAAAAATATTACTCCAAGCGGTCAAGTAGCCAGCCACAGGATGGATGTACTCGCTCGCGTAATTTGCAAAAGAACCAGTCGAAGGATCGACGTAAAGCATTTCGCCTAAAGCACGCATAATCAAATACAAAAAGAATCCTGCAATCGCATAAGCTCCCATCACTGAGGGCCCTGTCCAGCGTATGGTTGAGGAGGCACCCATAAACAGACCGACACCGATCGTTCCACCTAGTGCGATCATTTGGATATGACGGGCACTAAGACTTCGAGTTAACTTTTCTTCTTCCATACAAAAACTCCTTTCGTTGTTGAGTCAACAGGAAAAATAATTAAACGTTCAATAGATAGTTGTATTATTTTTAGGTTAGCCTTATTGAACTCTTGATGTGATTCTACAGAAAATTTTCATAAAATGCGAGGAAAATTCGAAAAAAATTTTTTCATCTTTCTACTTGTAAATGCTTTCCTTTTTAGTTAAACTATATTTAAATAAAAAGTTAGGGAAACCTAAAAAGGAGTGTAGGATTTGGAACGAACGGCCATTGCAATTCAAGACCTTTCAGCCGCTTATCAAGGGAAAACTGTTTTGAAAACCATCAATTTAACAATAAAGTCACAAAAAATCACTGGTATCATCGGACCAAATGGCGCAGGAAAATCAACATTCATGAAAGCATTGCTAGAGTTGATACCAGCTTCTACTGGTAAAGTCACTTTTTCAGGACAGCCAGTAAAATCAGTCCGTAAAAAAATAGCCTATGTGGAGCAGCGAAGCGAATTGGATCTTTCCTTTCCAATCGATGTGTTAGGCGTTGTACTTTTAGGGACATATCCATCTTTACGAATCGGACAGCGGCCCGGGAAAAAAGAAAAAGAACGAGCAAGACAAGCATTAAAAAAAGTAGGGATGGAAGACTATGCCAAAAGACAAATCAGCGAACTATCGGGTGGTCAGCTTCAGAGAGTTTTTATTGCACGAGCTCTAGCTCAAGGTGCAGAGTGGATCTTTTTAGATGAACCATTCGTAGGAATCGATGCATTGAGTGAACGAAAAATCTTTGACATCTTGCAAGAGTTGAAGAATTCAGGAAAAACGATTCTGATCGTCCACCATGATCTTCATAAAGTAGAAGAATATTTCGATGAAGTTGTTCTTTTAAATAAACAGCTGATCGCTTCTGGTCCAGTACAAGAAGTCTTTACATCAAAGAATCTTCAACTGGCCTATGGTGAGATCATCGGACATTTAGTAAAAGGAGGAGAGAAAAAATGATCCAATCTTTTATTGATGGATTGATGAATTATCAATTTCTACAATATGCTTTGGTCACTTCCATGCTTGTAGGACTGGCTTCTGGAGTCATCGGTTCCTTTATTATTTTACGTGGGATGTCTTTGATGGGAGATGCTATCTCTCACGCAGTTCTTCCAGGTGTAGCCATTTCTTATATGTTTGGTTTTAGTTACATTTTTGGAGCCACTGCTTTTGGGATGTTGACAGCAGCGGTGATTGGTTTCGTGACACAGCGGAGCCGATTGAAAAATGATACAGCGATCGGGATTGTCTTTAGTTCGTTTTTTGCATTGGGGATCATCTTGATTTCATATGCTCAAAGTGCGACAGACCTGTATCATATTTTATTTGGGAATGTCTTAGCTGTTAGGGAGAGCGATCTGCTGCTGACAGCACTAGTCAGCGGAATCGTCTTGATATTTGTTTTTTTCTTTTATAAAGAATTGAAGATCACATCATTCGATCCAACAATGGCAAAAGCTTATGGGCTGAATACGTCGCTGATCCATTATCTTTTGATGTTCTTTTTGACATTAGTCGCTGTAGTTAGTTTGCAGACGGTAGGAACGATCTTGGTGATTGCCATGTTGATCACACCAGCTGCCACAGCTTACTTGTTGACGAACCATTTATTGAAAATGATTATCACGGCTGCAGGGATCGGTATGTTCAGTGCCGTTGTCGGCGTATTTTTCAGTTATAGTTACAATTGGCCATCAGGAGCCACGATTGTTTTAGCATGTACCGCATTTTTTATCCTTGCTTTTTTATTCTCACCAACAAAAGGAATTTTATTTCAGAAAGGAAGCAGATAGATGAAAACAAAGAAATCACTCTTTTTGATCCTGGCAATTAGTTTATTAGCGTTAGTTGGCTGCGGAAAGCAAACTTCAGATCAAGCAGACGAAGTAAGTAAAGAAAAGCTGTCAGTCGTGGCAACCAATTCGATCTTGGCAGATATGGCAAAAGAGGTCGGAACAGATAAAATAGATATCCACAGTATCGTACCAGTCGGAACAGATCCGCATGAATATGAAGTACTACCAGAAGACATCAAAAAGGCAAGCGACGCAGATGTCATTTTATACAACGGATTGAATCTTGAAACAGGTAACAGCTGGTTCGATAACTTGATGGAAACAGCTAAGAAAGAAGAAGGAAAAGATTATTTTGCAGTTAGCAAAAATGTAGAACCTCTTTATTTAACTAGCGGTGAAGAACATACAAAAGCGGATCCTCATGCTTGGCTAGACCTATCTAACGGAATAAAATATGTGCAGGAAATCGCACGTATATTCTCTGAAAAAGATGCAGAAAATGCGACACATTATAAGCGAAATGCAGAAACATATGTGGAAAAACTAAAAGAATTAGATACACAAGCGAAGGAAAGTTTTGCTTCTATCGAAGAGAACAAAAAATTATTAGTAACAAGTGAAGGAGCATTCAAATACTTTTCAAGGGCTTATGATTTGCCAGCAGCATATATATGGGAAATCAATACAGAAAGCCAAGGCACGCCTGACCAAATGAAAGCAATTATTGATCAGGTAAGAGAAAAAGAAGTGCCAGTTTTATTCGTGGAAACCAGTGTAGATCCAAGAAGTATGGAGCGAGTAGCAAAAGAAACGGGTTTGGAAATTTATGATAAATTGTTCACTGATTCTATAGCCAAAGAAGGAGAACAAGGAGATTCTTACTATCAGATGATGAAATGGAACATCGAAACAATCCATGAAGGTTTATCCCAAACAAAAGAGAGCTGAAAAACGCAAGGTCTGGCTTAAGGAGCGGACCTTGCGTTTTTTTACAAGAAACCGGAAAAAAATTATGATGTTTTTCGGCGTACAGATACCCTTTTTGAGAAAATTCCGTTATAGTTAGAGTAAGGAAGGAAGGTGTGGCTATGAATTTTACACGTAAAGATAAATATACGATTAAAGAAGAAGTATTTCGATTGATTAGCCAGCAAGAAAATACCGACAAGGATCAAGACCTTCAATTTCTTGAAGCAGAATTAGCTAAATTATTCATAGCAAATCAAAACGAGACAACAGAACCAGATGAAGAGCTGTACATAGGCAAATGGTTGTTTGATGAATTTCAGCCTTTAGATGAAAATACCGGTATCGGTTATTTTGTGTTCCTTTCTCCAGTCGGCTTCACACCTGGCGTATTAGTTAAACAAAACGACGAAATAACCGTCAAAGCATGGCCTGCTTTGTTTTCAGTAATCAAAGCAGAAGGAGTAATCAAAAAGATCCAGTCGGCCTATTATAAAAGTCAATTTATTGCCAACAGCAAATTAATGAATATGTTTTATAACCGTCTAGTAGAAATTGCCAGACCCGGGAAGATCCCGCAAACATTCACGTATACGCAGCAAAAAAATCTCTATGAAGAAGTACTGTATTCCCGTGATCTGTCTGAGTTTTCACCTTGGGAAGAGGTAAGACTCCATGAATTGTTAAGTACAAAACCAGTTTCTTTGAATTTTTTCAACGCATTGGATAACAAAAGAAAATTGATTTCGACAAATTATTGGGAAGTATTTGCTGCAAGAAAAAAATGGATGGAAGAAAAGAAGATTGCTGATCAGCAGATCCAGTTTGTCCAACTGAAAAAAGAAAAACTATATTATGGATTATACAGCCGTTAACAGCAAGCGAGGAAGACCATGACATTAAAAGAAGAAATCATACAAGAAAGCAAACGATTAGGAATTGACAAGATCGGGTTTACGACGGCGGAGCCTTTTGATTCATTAAAAGAATCGTTGGAAGAGCAAAAAGCAGCCGGCCACACTTCTGGTTTCGAACACCCAAATATCGATGAGCGTCTTTATCCAGAAATGACATTTGATCAGCCAAAATCAATCATTTCCATTGCTCTTGCGTATCCTACTAGGATCCATGAAGAAGTACCTAGGGATGAAAAACGAGGGCAATTTGCTCGTGCCTCATGGGGGATCGACTATCATGATATACTGAGAGACCGATTAAATCGATTGATCGAATTCATCCAAACAAGAGCAGAAAAATGGCAAAAAGAAGAGGAATGGCGTCTAGCTCCGCAAGTAGACACTGGGGAACTGATCGATGTCGCTGTAGCACAGCGAGCTGGATTAGGATTTATCGGCCGAAACGGATTGTTGATCACCGAAGAGTTCGGTTCATTTGTCTATCTTGGTGAGATCGTCACTAATATCGTATTTGAGCCGGATAAACCAGGAGAGTTTGGTTGCGGTGACTGTATGCGCTGTGTGACTGCTTGTCCGACGAAAGCATTGATTGGTGATGGCAGAATGAATGCACAGCGATGTTTATCTTATCAAACGCAGACAAAAGGGATGATGCCCGAAGAATATCGGAAAAAAATGCGAAATGTCATTTATGGATGCGATATCTGCCAGTTAGTCTGCCCTTACAATCAAGGAAAAGATTTTCATTTTCATGAAGAGATGGAACCAAAAATAGATGAAGTATATCCAAAATTAAAGCCGATGCTGTCGATGTCGAATAAAGACTTCAAGCAGCAATTTGGGCATTTAGCTGGTTCGTGGCGTGGAAAAAAACCTTTGCAGAGAAACGCATTGATCGCTTTAGCTAATCTAGGAGATCGAACGGCATTGCCTGAGATTTCAGAATGTTTAACGGATGTCCGCCCTGTCATCAGAGGAACAGCAGCTTGGGCTATTGGACGTCTAGGAACAAAAGAGCCAGAAAAATGGCTTGATGTATTAGATGAAACATTAGCTAAAGAATCGGAAGAAGTCGTCATAAATGAACTAGAACATGCACAAAAATTATTGCGGAGAAAGTTAAAATAAAAAAATAGTAAGCATTATTCATTGTTTTTGTCCAGTAATTGTTGTAACAATTACTGGTTTTTTTGTATTTTTTACGTTTTTTTAAGAGGATTTGATAAAAATCAAACATTTTTTTGCTTTTTTTTATGGATTATTGCAGTAAATATTACAGAAAAGATGTTTTTCATTCAAAAATAAAAAAACATAGAAAAACGATTACTTTGCTTATATAACAACGATTTGATGGTTTTACATCAAAAAAGTTTTTGTTCAAATGTTACAAATATTAAATAATTCGTCATTTTGTCATTAAATGTCATGATTCTTTTACCTATGAAATATTTCTAAATGATAAAGTTAATAGCGTCGAAAGAATAAAAAACGGAGAAAAAAGGAGTTTAATATGAATTCATTTAAGAAAATTGTTTTAGGTACAACTTTTGCTGCTGGTGCTACTGCAATGTTTGTAGGAACTACAAATGCTCACGCTGATGAAGTTTACACAGTAAAATCAGGTGATTCATTATCTAAGATTTCACAAAAATTTGCAGGAGACAACTCAATGATCGATGCAATTGCTGAAAAGAATTCAATTGCAGACATCAACCGCATTTATGTTGGTGAACAATTAACAATCCCAACTTCAAATGATTCTTCATCAACAACAGAAAGCAACACAACAGAAAATACAGCATCTACAACTGAAACAGCAACGCAAGAACATACATACGTTGCACCTGTTGAAACAGTTGAAGTAGCTCCTGCTGCCCCAGCTGCTGCAACGGCGCCAACTTCAAGCTCTGCAAAAGAATGGATCGCACAAAAAGAATCAGGCGGTTCATACACAGCTACTAACGGACGTTACATTGGCCGTTACCAATTAGATGCTTCATACTTAAACGGCGACTATTCAGCTGCCAATCAAGAACGTGTAGTAGAACAATACGTAACATCTCGTTATGGTTCATGGGATGCTGCTAAAACATTCTGGTTAGCAAACGGTTGGTACTAAGCCGATAAAAGAAAAAATGATGAAACCGAGAGTCTTGTTTATTCAAGTTCTCGGTTTTTTTTATGAAAAATAAATGATTTGTTTCCCTCTGCACAGCAGTACAAATAAAAACTCGGATAATGTATAATAAAGAAAACGCTTTTTTTTGTTTAGGGGAGGAGGAGGAGCCATGAGTACAAAAGAGAGTCTCGAATTAGAGGAAATCACAAGTGAAAATCCACTGTTATCCAGTATTCGATCCATTATTGAAACAGCATTCTACGGTAATAATGTTCAAGAAGTTTTTGACAGGAAGACAGCTTATCAACTAGCAAAAGGGAGTCCAGGAACGATCATCACAGATTTAACGGTCTCACATGCTGAAGAACTAGATTTACCAGCTGATGCTAGGACACTAGTATTCAATGATGGGAGTATTGTAGGAAGAACAGCAAGTGCTCGGCGTATCTTTGAGGACTTGGGCAAGGAGCAAAGTAAATACGAGAAGATCTTGAGAGAAGCCGTGTATCAAAGTCGAAAGCGACAATTTTATCATACAAAAGTAATCGTTGGTCTATCTGAAGAATTTTCTGTACAAAGTCATTTGTTGATTCCAGAAGGATTTGAGAACAATCTGTATTCTTATATACTGAATTTTCAGCCAGCGAATGCGAAGACCCTGGCTACTTATCAAAAATCTGCGTCCTTTGATGAGGGAGATCTTTATATCTTTTGTGATCCCGAATGGACGCATGAAGCCTTTCCCAATGGACTCGTTTTATTTGATTCTCTCCATAATACAGCTGCTGTGCTAGGATTACGTTACTTTGGGGAATTAAAAAAAGCGACTTTGACGCTTGCTTGGGCATTGGGGAATCGCAATGGTTTTATTGCCTGCCATGGCGGGATGAAACAATATACCAGTAATGATCAAACTTATACGATGGCTGTATTTGGGTTGTCCGGTTCTGGAAAATCAACGATCACCTTAGCAAAACATTCGGAAGGGCATTCTGTTACGATCCTACATGACGATGCTTTTGTTATTTCTAGAAAAAATGGTTTTGCTACTGCCTTGGAACCTTCTTACTTTGATAAAACACAAGACTATCCGTCTGATGATCCGGCCATTTCTTCTTTCCTTACTTGTCAGAATGTAGGCGTGACATGTACGAGTAAGGGAGAAAAAGTCCTAGTGACAGGAGATATACGAAACGGAAATGGGCGGACAGTCAAATCACGTTATGCGACACCAGACCGAGTCGATCATCTTAGCGAAAAGATCGATGCTGTTTTTTGGATCATGAAAGATGATTCACTTCCGCCAATTATCAAGATCAATGACCCGGTTTTAGCAGCGTCTTTTGGTGCAACATTAGCAACAAAACGATCAGACGCGGAAAATATCACTACAAAAAGACAGCTAGATGAGCTAGTCATTGAACCATTTGCTAATCCTTTCCGTGTCTATCCTCTTAGGGAAGACTATCAAGCTTTTCGAGAGTTGTTTGTGAAACAGCAAACAGCCTGCTATGTCTTGAATACTGGATATTTCGATGATAAAAAAATCAAACCTGAAACGACATTGTCAATCGTTGAAAGAATCGTGCAACAAACGGCAGAATTCAAGTCGTTTGGTCCGTTTGAAGACATCCACTATTTACCTATACCAGATTTTCCTGTTTCTTTTGAGGATACGTCCTATAAAAATCTGGTGAAACAACGACTTGATAGTCGTTTACGATTCATTGAAGCTCAGATAGGAAAAGATCTCTTGCCAGATGAAGCAAAAGAAAGTTTGGAGAATTTGATTCAGAAATTGAACTAAAATAACAGCTTTTTCAAGAAGTAATCCATGCGCAATATCGCTCGGGATCCTTACTTGAAAAAGCTGTTTTTCTATGATGGATTTTTCGTAATATAGGTGGAGATGTCCTTTTGATAATCTTCCGTAGGCCAATGACCAGTATTTAAGAAGTTGGCTAATAGATAGCCGATATAAGGGCCTGTCGTCAAACCAGAAGAGCCTAGACCGCTAGCAGCCAGTAGACTTGGGTCATCTGGCAATACGCCGAAGAATGGGGAAAAATCTGACGTATAAGCACGGGTGCCTACACGGAACTCGTAGGACCAATTTTTTATCTGATCTGGATCAGCCAAGAACTGTTCTGCACTCTTAGTCAATCCCTCATAAGCTTCGCTAGTAGGAGCCAAATCCCATCCTTGATCGTTCTCATGGGTAGCACCTAAAAGGATCTTTCCATCCATGAAAGGAATGAAATCAGCTTCTCCGTCAAGCATAGCAACAGGCCAGTCTTGACTCATCTTATAAGATGTCTGAAATGCTAAGAGCTGCCCTTTTTGCGGACGTATATCTGCAGAATAGCCTAATTTTTTCAATAGAGGCTTAAGTGCAGGACCAGGTGTCAAGATTACGCGGTCAGCTGTGTATTCTCCAAACGGTCCCTTGACGAGCCAAGAATCGTTCTTCTTATGCAAGGTGACTTTTGCCTGGATCTGCTCAATTTGTTTTTGTACTAAACGCTGACCAAGATGTTCTAAATATGCTTTTCCATCCAGACGACCACCACCACTGATGCGTAGTGAAACTGCTGGCTTCAATAACGGAAGAGCTTGGGACGTCTGTTCAGGTGAAAGCCATTCGATATTTCCAATTTCTGGCGCTTCTTCTTTTCGTTTCTCCGCAAGAATAGCTAATTCAGCTAAATCTTGTTCAGGTCGAAGCAAAAGTGTCCCTGATTGTGCATAAATCGTTTGATCAAGTTGGAAATCTTTTATGAGTTTAGGGAAAAAAGCAGCGCCGTCTTTAGCCAGACGATACCATTGTTTGTTTCTGCGTTTTGACAACCAAGGGGAGATGATCCCAGCGCTTGCTTTCGTTGCCTGTCCTGTCCCTTCATCAAACAAAGCAACATCAAATGTTGATGTATCCAAGTAATTGGCTAGAGTCATACCAATGATCCCGCCACCGATAATGGCAATTTTTTCCATAAAAAAGCCTCCTTTTACAAACAACCATTTTCACACAAAAAAACGGCAGATGCAACACCTGCCGTATATGGAAACTATGCTTTTTTAGCAAAAAACAGAGAATAGACGAATCGAGCAAAGCTGATAAGAAGCAACAGCAATAAGACGCCCAACGCCGCTTTTGATCCTAATGTAGTAGACACTTCGTAATTATGGGAAGTATGATGCTGAACATAATTGATGATAACCGCTACTAATGAAGTAGCCACAGCACCAGAAAACTGTTGCAAGGTATTGAACATTGCATTCCCGTCTCCTTGCAGTTCTTCATTCAGCGCATTCATTCCAGTCGTCATCATATTACTGTAAGACAAACCGATACCGACCATATAAAAAACATGACAGGCAATCAATACACCCAATGAAGCGTGTCCGATAAGCAGGAATAATGCTAACCAACCAATCAAAGAAAGGATCAGTCCAGCAAAAATTGGCTTCTTCGGTCCATATTGATCCAGCATTTTACCAGAAAAAGGAGAAAGCAAAGCACCAACCGCTGCACCGGGAAGCATGGCTAATCCAGCGACAAAAGGACTGCTTCCTTGAACGATCTGAAGGAAATTCGGTAAGACAAAAGACACACCAAGTAATAAAAACTGATAAACCAAGAAGCCAATCAAAAACAAACGGAATGTTTTATTTGAAAGAATGGACAGCCGAATCAGCGGATGTTCCACTTTTTTACTTCGATAGTAAAATAGGAACCAGCCGATCCCGCCGATGATCAAAGCAATCCAACTAGAAAGTGTTCCCAACGTACTCAAAAATGTCAGACTTCCACTAAACAAAAGAAAGATTCCTAAAACGCTCCACCAATCCAAATAACCACTTTTTTGTACTGCCATCTCGGGAATAGCAAACCAGCCGATAATCAAAGAAAGGAGCAAAATGGGCACAAGAAACAGGAAAATATGATTCCATGTAAAATGTGAAGTCATAATGCCTCCGTAAGTGGGTCCAATCGCTGGAGCAATGGCCGTTGTCAAAGTACCGACACCCATCATCGCGCCTCGTCGATTGAGGGGGGCAAATGTCAAGATAATATGGAACATCAACGGAAGAGCGATACCTGTTGCTGCCCCTTGGAGCAATCGACCAAACAATAGAACCATGAAGGTAGGAGAGAAGAAATCGATCATTATACCTGCCAAGAAAAGCAGATTTGAAGCTAAAAAGAGTTTTTTGAGACTAAAATTGCGATTCAAATAAGTAGACAGCGGAACAATGATCGAAATCATCAAAAGATAAATCGTTGTTACCCATTGGACTTGTGCGGTCGTTAAATCAAACTGTCTGATAAGAGTTGGGAAAGTTACATTCATGGCCGTCTCGATCAATACGCCCGCAAAAGACATCATCCCTGTTGCAATTACTGCAGGTACTAAAAGCAGCTGTTTTTGTTTTGTCATTTACATCACCTCTAAAAAATTTCGTAAAAAAAGAGAGTGATTTCTATTATAAAAATAGAAACCGCCTCTCTCTCGACACGCCGAAACGTGTTATCTGTACGATTTATTTACTTAACTTATTCTAGCACAAACTGAAAAATAGTGTCAACACGATTAGCCAAGTCACTTAAAAAGAGGTATGATAATAAATAACTAAATGGAATTTCGCGGAGGAAGAAAAATGGAAAAAATCGAATGGCGTAAAGACAAGAGCTATAGTATGAAAAAAAGCCCGCAAATACTAGAGGTTCCTAAAAAAACATTCTTTAGCATCAGAGGGATCGGCGACCCGAATCAGGAAGACTTTAAACAAAGAGTGGCCTGTCTGTATGCAGTCAGCTATGCAATACACATGTCGCCTAAAAAAAATTGGCTGATTCCTGATTATCAGATGTATACTGTCTATCCATTGGAAGGACAATGGGGACTGCAAGAAAAGTATTTGCATGAACCAGTGATGAAAAAAGAACATTTTTCTTATCAATTGATGATCCGACAGCCTGACTTTGTTACAGAAGCGATAGCACAAGAAGCCATTCAGCGTTCTCTGAGCAAACTTCCGGAAGACTTGAGAGAACAAGTAGCATTCGGAAAGATGGAAGAAGGTCTTTGTGCCCAAATCTTACACATCGGTTCCTATGATGAAGAACCAGAATCCTTTGAGAAATTAGAAGCATTCATTGCAGAAGAAGGCTATCAAAGAACTTCTAAAGAACACAAAGAAATCTATATCAGCGATCCACGAAAATCTGCACCTGAAAAAATGAAGACGATTTTGCGTGTCAAAATAGAAAAAAGATAGCAACCTGAATAAAACCGAAAAATAAAAGTAAAAAATACCAAAATAAGAAGAAATATTACTTGTCTTTTGCTATAATCAATATTGAGAGGTGTCTAATATGAAAAAGAAACAGCGACAAGCATTGATCCGCCAAATGATTACAGAACAACCGATTGGGACACAGGAAGAGCTGCTTACACGGTTGCATGAAGCAGGTGCCGATGTGACTCAAGCTACGATTTCTCGAGACATCAGAGAAATGAAGTTAGTAAAAAGCCAAGATGAAAATAAAATAGTACGCTATACATTATTTAACCAACCATCTGTTTCTTTAAATGAAGAACGTTTGCGTACGGCAATTAGGCGTGAGGTTTTACGTATACAGTCTGTTCAATTCATGGTTATCGTATTGACTGAACGAAATGGCGCTGATGTGGTAACGAATTGGTTAGACGAAGTTGCTTATCCCGAAGTTGTTGGAACGATGGCAGGTGTAGATACATTCATTATTATTTGCCGCTCAGAAGAAGAAGCACAGCGATTTGCGGAAAAATTAGAAAAAATGAGGGAATAGATGAGGAGGACTTTTATATGGAAGATATGAAAGCGCTACAAAATGGATCGGATATTCGAGGGATTGCATTACCAGTTGAAGGTCATGAAGTCAATTTGACGACAGACAGGGTAGAAAAGATCGGCTGGGGACTAGCAAACTGGCTAAAGAAAAAGAAGAAATCAACTAATCCAACTAGAAAATGGACGATTGGGATTGGTCATGACAGTAGGATCAGCGGACCAGCACTAAAAGAGGCGTTGATCCAAAGTCTGAAAGAACAAGGGATACATGTCATTGATTTCGAATTAGCTACTACGCCAGCTATGTTTATGTCCACTCAATTTGAACAATTCTCATGCGACGCTGCGGTCATGCTGACTGCTAGCCATCTTCCCTATTATTACAACGGAATAAAATTTTTCACCTCAGAAGGAGGGGCAGAAAAAGAAGATATTGCTTATATCCTGTCACAGCAGCAAAAAATAAACAGTGAACAAGCAGGAAGTGTGGAAAAAGCAGACCTTTTGACACCTTATGCGCAAGATTTAGTCACAAAAATCAAAAAAGGGATGGGAACACAAGATGACAAACCACTAAAAGGTTGGAAAATCATCGTGGATGCTGGAAATGGTGCTGGAGGATTTTTTGCTGAAAAAGTATTGAATAGCTTAGGCGCTGATACAACAGGATCTCAATTTTTGGAACCAGATGGTCGATTTCCTAATCACATCCCCAACCCTGATAACAAAGAAGCGATGGAAAGTATCAAGCAGGCTGTTTTAGCAAATGAAGCAGATCTTGGAATCATTTTTGACACAGATGTGGATCGTTCAGCTGTGGTCAGTGCTTCTGGAACAGTCATCAATCGAAATAATTTGATCGCAGTATTAAGTACGATCGTATTAAAAGAGCATCCAGGGACAAGGATCGTAACGAATTCGCCTACTTCTTCTCATCTACAAAAATTCATTGAAGAAAAAGGAGGTACCCAAATTCGTTATATTTCCGGCTATCGAAATGTAATCAATAAAGCATTAGAACTTAATCGTCTTGGGAAAGATACACAGCTAGCCATCGAAACAAGCGGTCACGCTGCATTCAAGGAAAATTATTTTCTGGATGATGGTGCATACGTCATCGCGAAGATCCTGATGCTTTTGCCAGAATTAAAAAGAAAAGGTATCACATTGGATGAACAAATCAAAGAGTTGAAACAGCCTGTAGAAGTACAAGAAATCCGACTAAAATTGTTCAGTGATGAACCACGCGAACAAGGAAACAAGATATTAGAAGAAATGAAGCGACTGTTGGAAGAAGAAAAAGGGATGAACTTCGACCCGGCAAATGAAGAAGGTATTCGGTATAATCTGCAAGAACCTTATGGAAGCGGTTGGTTTTTGATTCGCTTAAGCTTACATGAGCCGTTGTTAGTATTGCAGATAGAAAATGACGAGAGCGGAAAGAACCAGCTAGTGTTAGAAAAACTAGCAAACTTATTCGGACATTTTTCTGATCTTGAATCATTATCAGCAGAATAAACCAATCTTCTTGAAAGGTAGTTGCTTGGACAACAAAAAAAGTGGTAAGGTTAAACCGAGTGCTGGTAGGGTGGCCAGCAAAAGGAGGAAAAAAATGGTAACGAATATGGTTATTTTTTTAACAGTATTGGTCTATGGGGTCAACTTTCTGGTATATATGTATCTCAAAATCAATCATATAAAAGATTATTTAGAAAAGATTGCTATTTATTTTGGAACGAATATGACCCTGTTGTTCACGAGTGGCATCTTTTTGTTTTTTGGAAAAATAGTAGAAGACGGTATTCTGGTATTTGAATAAGCAGAATTTTTGTAGAAAGCGCCTTACTTGTCATACACTATAACTATAGCAAGTAGCAAATGGTCAATCGAAAGGAGCAGTACAATGAAAAAAGCATACGAAACAGCAATGATCAACCATGGCGGGCGCAATGGAGAGGTCGAGGCACCCAATGGCTCGATGCATATGAAAATCACTCCTCCGGGAATCCATGCAGAAGGAACAAATCCAGAACAATTATTTGCAGCAGGGTATGCTTCTTGTTTCAATGGGGCGGTACAACATATGATCAAAGAAGCAGGAATGACAGCAGAGTCCACAGTAAAAGCACGTGTCTCTCTTTATAATTTAGATGATGGCGGCTATCAGATCGGTGTAGTATTAGAAGTGCATATCGATGGTATCAGCGAAGAAGAAGCCAAAAAAATTGCAGATGATGCGCATGAATTCTGCCCTTACTCCAAAGCAACTAGAGGAAATATCGATGTAGAAGTAACGATTGTTTAGAAGAATAAAGGAAATCGAACCAGACTAAAAACGTGAAAGGACCGCTTTTTGTCTGGTTTTTTTGACAAACAAAGCAGATGATTTGGAAAATAGACGATTATCGGTTATCATATTTTTGTACCAATCGGTAGGTAAAAAAGAAGCGAGGGAAAAAGGATGGAAAAATATCAAAATATTGTGATCGGTTTTGGAAAGGGCGGTAAGACTTTAGCGAAGGCGTTAGCCTCAAAAGGCGAATCGGTTTTAGTCGTTGAAAAGTCAACACGTATGTATGGCGGAACATGTATCAACATCGGCTGTATTCCTTCTAAATCATTGATTTTCAATGGAGAAAGAGGAATCGACTTTACAGAGGCTGTTGCTCGGAAAGAAAAATTGACGGGCATGCTTCGTGCCAAAAATTATCATATGATCAGCGATGAGGCGACTGGGACAGTGATGGACGGTACAGCACGTTTTCTTTCTAACCATCAAATCGAAGTGACGAATAATGGTGAAAAAGTGATTGTTGAAGGCGAACGGATTTTCATCAATACTGGTTCTGAACCAATCATTTTACCAATCAAAGGATTGAATACAAGTCGCTACTTGATTGATTCTACGCAAGCAATGGATCAAGAACAATTACCGGAAAAATTAGTGATCATTGGGGCTGGATATATTGGTCTGGAATTTGCATCAATGTTCAATGAATACGGATCTAAAGTTGTCGTTCTTGATGCCCATCCTGAATTTCTTCCACGTGAAGATGAAGACATTGCACAAATGATTTTAGAAGATTTGACGAATGCAGGAATCGAGTTCCACTTAGGTGTGACTGTCGATGAAGTAGCAGACCAAGAATCAACAGCTGCCGTTACCTTTACAGAAGATGGTCAAAAAGTAACGATTGAAGCATCTAAAGTTTTAGCAGCAACTGGCCGAAAAGCTAATACAGCTTCTCTTGGATTAGAAAATACAGATGTTAAACTGACCGATCGCGGAGCAATCGCTGTAGATGAATACCTTCGTACAGATGCGGAAAACATTTGGGCGATTGGAGACGTCAAAGGCGGACTGCAGTTCACTTATATCTCTTTAGATGATTATCGAATTATCATGGATCAGTTGAAAGGCGAAAATACACGAACAACGAATAACCGGAAAGCTGTGCCTTACAGTGTATTTATCACTCCAACTTTATCTAATGTAGGATTAACAGAAAAACAAGCCAAAGCACAAGGCGTCAATTACAAATTATTCAAGTATATGACAAGCGGTGTTCCTAAAGCACAAGTATTAGAAGATCCTAAAGGGGTATTCAAAGTTTTAGTTGATCCTGAAACTGACTTGATTCTAGGCGCAAGTATCTATGCGGAAGATTCTCATGAAGTCATCAACTTGATTTCGCTAGCTATGAATGGAAAACTTCCTTATACGTTATTGAGAGATCAAATCTATTCTCATCCAACAATGAGTGAAGCTCTAAATGATGTATTAAAATAAATAACGAATGGAGAATTTATCATGTTCAACAACAAAAATACAGCAGTAGTTCTAACTGACCCGCAAGTCGAGTTCTTGAAACCAGCAGGTGGTGGCTTTGGTTTGACAAAAGATATCTTAGAAAAATACAATACGATCGAAAATATGATCGAAATGGTGAAACAAGCAAAAGAAAAAGGATACAAACTCTTTATTTCTCCTCATTATTTTTATCCACATGACCATAAATGGCAATTTGGCGGTGCAGGAGAACATATGATGCTTGAGCAGCAGATGTTTGCTAGAAAAAGTCAATATGAACCAGTGGAAGAAGGTTCAGGAGCCGATTTTATCGAAGAATTGAAACCATATTTGGATGAAAATACGATCATCAGCTCTCCTCATAAAATCTTTGGACCAGAAAGCAACGACTTAGCGCTTCAATTGAGAAAAAATGGAATCGACACAGTAATTCTCGGAGGAATGAACGGAAACTTGTGTAGCGATTCCCATATGCGTGAATTGGTAGAGAGTGGATTCAATGTTGTGGTAGCGACAGATGCAATTGGTGCTCCTGGCCAAGAAGCAATGGATGCAGCGTTGACGAACTTTGGTTTTATTGCAGATCAAGTGATGACAACAGAGGAAGTATTAGAGCAACTATCATAAGATAGGAACTGCTTTTGTCCTCGCAGTTCTTGAATCAATGAACATCTAGTTACAAGAGAACAGTTTTATAGTGAGGGCTGTGTCAGATAATTTGGCACAGTCTTTTTTTTAAACGATTAGGAAGATAAAATGATGAATTTATTGTATAATATAGGACTATGAGAGATAAAAAAGGAGAATATCATTGAAAACAAAGGAAAAGATCTTGGAAGCGACCAAAGATCTTATTTATAAAAAAGGCTATCATGAAACGTCGATCCGGGATATTCTAGCAGCTTCTGATACGGGGAAAGGGCAATTTTATTATTACTTTTCTTCAAAAAAAGAAGTTTGTCTAGCGGTGATCCATGCGCATATGGACGTGTGGCAGACAGAATTGTTTGAAGACATCTTAAATGCTGGAAAACAGCCAGAAGAAGCATTAGAAGAAATGTTGGATTGGATTTTCGCTGATCATGAGACACAAATCACTTATCATGGCTGTCCTGTGGGGAATTTGATTATTGAGTTGAGTACAGTGGATGAAGAATTCCGTCTATTGCTACTAGAATTAGTCAATCAATGGGTCAAGTATACGAAACAAAATATCTTGGCACTTTCTGAAGAAAAACTGTCCGATGCAGAGGCAGACCGTCAAGCCAAAGCGTTGATTGCTGAAATCCAGGGAAGTATCTTATTGTTGAAAGTCACACAAGATTTATCACTACTTAGACAGAATTTCCAATTGATCAAAGAAAGATTGTTAACTTCGCAAAAGGTTCTTTAATAATTAGAGGTTGTGACAGAAGTGGTCAGCTTCAAGAAATAAGAAGGAATTTACGAAAATTGCTTCTCAAATTTTTGTGAAATTTCGGCTTATTTTTCGAAGAAGCTACTTCTGGAACACCGTGAATCAGAGGTTGTGAAATCAGCGCTTTGACCTGAGTATTAGAGAAACAAACGGCAAAATAGTTCCTCATATTTTGCCGTTTGTTGAGCTAATACCGAGGGTCAGCTGATTGAACACCGTTTAGTGAAGAGGTTGTGAAAAAGCTGCCCTGCATCAAGTAATAAGAACAGCCAAGTAAAAACAGCTCCTTATGTTTTTAAATTGGTTGGACTTATTACCGCAGATGCAAGCTTTTGAACACCGTTTAAGGAAGAGGTCGTGAAAAAGTCGCTTAGTTTCGAGTATGAAGAAAAATTTTGTGAAAATGGCTTTCTACATTTTTGCATAAATTTGGCTTAATACCGAGAAACTGGCTTTTGAACACCGTTTACCCAGAGGTCGTGAACCTGCCGTTTCACTCTGAGTCACAAGGAGCAATTTCAAAAAACAGCTTCTCATGTTTGTTGAATATTGTGACTTGTGACCGAGGAGTTGGCATGAGAAAAACGTTTACTGGAGAGTTTGTCACAACTTTTTTAATTCTCTATTCATTGAAAGCGTTTTGTTGGTATGAACTTCTTGTTGCAGTGTATGATAGATAAAAAGAGGGGGAGATATTAGGATGTGTGGTCGTTATTTTTTTGATCTAGAGTCGGAGCTCCTTCAGAACTATTATCGAGAAGCCCAGAAGAAACAACCGGAACAGGCAGCAAAATTAGCAGCTGGAGAAATTTTTCCGTCAAATCTTGTTGTGACATTAAGAAAAAAGGAAGAAAACAATCTCACTCCGGAAATCATGAAGTGGGGATTTACCGGATTTAAAAAAGGACAATTGATGATCAATGCCCGGGCAGAGACAGTAGAAGAAAAAAAGACCTTTCATCAACCATTTTTGCAAAATCGTTGTGTTTTTCCAATGAGCGGCTTTTATGAGTGGAATGAAGAAAAAGACAAATTTATGTTTTCAAATAAGGAAAAAATAGTGTATATTGGCGGCTTTTATCGTAGCCATCACGATGAAAAAACGGCAGAATCAATCATAATGACTACTGAACCTAATCGCACAGTCGCACCAATCCATGACCGAATGCCGCTTGTCTTGACTGAAGAACAAATCGAACCTTGGGTAACAGATATTTCTTTTGCGCGAAAAATCATTACTCAGCAGATGCCTGAATTAGTAATGGAGAAGGTATAACAGATTCGATTTTTTAAAGAAAGATCGGCAAAAAACAAAAAAGACTTCAGCACAGATCCCAAAAACAAAGAGAAGAGAAGAAATGCTCATAAGCTGCATATACTGTATCTATAGAGTCACAGTCGACCTTTCTAAGGTATAGCTTCTATTTGTTTTTTACTCGTGCTGCGAGTCTTTTTTTGTTTATACCTAACGATGTTTATCATTACGACTCTTTGAATTCTTGGAATCTAAAATTTAAACTTAACGACTGGTTGGCAGTTGTATATTCTCTGAATTTATAGATAAGAGGTTGCCATTTAACCACATTGATATGAGTTGGATCATGTAAAATCCCTTCTTCTACAAAAATAGCTACGATCTCACACTCTACAATAGCAAAGTCTTCTCTAGTTGAAATTCGTTGAACCAACGTTTCTATTTGAATCGGGCATTCTTTGATCCGAACAGTTGCAACTTCTTCACCTGCTAGTTTCGTGAACTTTCCCAATTGAAATTTGTCAGAGCAAAAGGAATAGCCAGCTTTTTGTTTATAATCGGGCATGATAGGATGGCCTGTCGTCTTTGCGATTTTCTCGATTTTTTCCCAAAGTGTTTGATCTGCAAGATTGAAGGTAGCGGCATGTCCCACTTTTAAATTTGTATACCCTTTACTGTGCATACTGATTCCAATGACAATCGTTTTGCCAAGTGTCCAAGTGGAGCTGATTGGCGTGAGGTTGTCATTACCAGTCATTTCATCCTTAGTCGTCATCAGCACGACGGGAAATCCGTAATAGAAACTTTCTTTTTCCATTTTTTTAAACATAATCCTCACCTCTGAATATAGTATACTAAGCTTATTCCTCGATGCTCATCGATGTGTGAAAGGAGAGAAAAAAATGGCTGGATTTCCTGATCTTCAGCAAACGACTAAACTCTTAGCAGATCATTCGCGACTTGAGATCCTTACTTTATTGATGGATGGAAGGTTCCATACCGTGCATGAACTAGCAAAGAAAGCAAAAATAAAAGATCATACAGCATCTTATCATATAAAAAAACTTCATTCTCTTGATTGGGTGATGTCTTATAAACAGGGAAGAAATGTCTATTATCGATTATCATCTCTGGAAATCGCTGATTTGTTAGAAAATCTTATGGTAGTTAGTCCGGTTAAACCGATCAAATCATTTAATGAAAACAAAGAATATAGTGAATTAAAAGCAGGAAGATCTTGTTATCGGCATTTAGCCGGTGTGATAGGTGTAGTTTTTTTCAACTTTCTCCTTCACAACAACTATCTTGTGATGGAAAACCATCATGTGGAACTTACAGAAGAAGGCGTTTGTTATTTCAAAGACTTAGGAATAGATATTGACGCACTGAAAAAACAATCTGGAGTACTTGTGAAGCCTTGCTTAGATTGGACAGAACGAACATTTCATTTAGGAGGAAATCTCGGGAACGCGCTTTTCCGATGGTGTAAAGAGAAAGAATATATCACATTGAATCCAGAAAACAGAGGTGTTCGCTTAACTGCTGAAGGGAATTTATTTTTCCAAAAATTTGAATCGAGCCAATAGGAAAGTCGTTTCTAATACAATAAAAAGGTTGTGACAAAAATCTTGTCACAACCTTTTTCCTACGTATGTTTTTTATTTCTTGAATGGAGGTGTCCCATACATTTTTGGTGTTACTGGTTCTAATTTTGGTGCAGCGCCTTCGATCTTAGGTTCTTTCAACCATTGATATTCGCCTTCGCCGTCCAATGCTTTGCCGCTAGCCCAAGAACCTTCACTACTTTGGTCTCCCTCTGAGAAGTTATAGAAGTCATAAGCAATGTCTTTTCGTTCTTTGTCACGTGGGAAAGTACTTGGGACTAAGATTGAACCTTCTTTTTCTTCTAATTCTTTCACTGCACATTCCCATAGGTTTTGATGATAGCTATCTCTTGCAAGGAGAACAGACAGCATATCTTTTACGCCACGATCATCGATCATTTCGTAAATACGTGCTACTTGAAGTCTTCCTTGTGATTCGGCATTTAAATTAGCTCTAAAATCTGCTAACAAGTTGCCACTCGCAATGATATAGGCACCGCTCCATGGATTGCCCACGCTGTCAGCAGGACGAGGTCCTAAGCCAGCTACGATCGCGTGCTGTGGATTCATTCCAGAGATAATGGCACCGATTGTTGGATCTTTTTGCATCGCTGCTTCTTGATCTTCAACAGGCGCACCCTCTAATAAACGAGCAACCATTGTCGCCAACATTTCTACGTGGCCGATTTCTTCTGTTGCAATGTCCATCAGCATATCTTTATATTTTTCTTCTCCTCGGCAGCTCCAACCTTGGAACAGGTACTGCATAGCTACACTCATCTCGCCATATTGGCCGCCGATCAGCTCCTGCAGATATTTCGCGATTAATGGATTCGGACGATCTGGTTTTGCCTCAAACTGCAATTCTTTCTGGTGTCTAAACATCAAAATTCCTCCTAATCTTTTTTTAATACATTCTCATTCTGCTACGAAAGATTAAAAAATTCAAAGAAAACGCTCGCGAATTATATAAAGTGTTGGTATCATTAATAATTTTTCGATAATCACACCTTATAAATTGTTATTTTCAGAACAAAATGATATCGTTATATTAAAACCGACATCGGTTACATTAAAATTTGGAGGTAAAATATGAAAAAATTATTGTTTACAGGATTGTTGGCAAGTTCAGCATTGTTTTTATTAGGAGGATGCGGATCAAGTAATACAAGCGATGCCAGCTCAAGTGCAGCAAATTCTTCTGAAAAAACAAGTGATGGAAGAAAAAATATTGATTTCTGGTCCTTTTGGGGGTCGGGCGCACGAAAAGAAGCCATCGAAGAAATCATTGAGGATTTCAACCAATCACAAGACGAGATCCATGTAAATTATAAGTATCAGCCATGGGGGGATATTTGGACCAAATCTTTATCTGCAATAACGGCTGGAAATGCACCTGATGTTATTGTACAGGACATAAATTCCGTTGCGCAAAGAGCAGAAGCACAGCAAGCAACCAATCTCTCCGAGTATGTAGATAAAGATACTTCTAAGGATTTTTATCCCCAGCTTTGGGACACAGTAGAATATAAGGGTGATCCTTATGCCATCCCATTCAATACAGATACACAAGTCATTTTTTATAATAAAAAGTTATTTAAAGAAGCTGGGATCAGCGAACAAGATCTACCGACAACTTGGGATGAATTAGAAGAAACAGCACGTAAACTAGATAAAAAAGAAGGAAAAGAGTTTACGCGTATCGGTTTTTATCCATTATGGAATTTAGGTGCTGATGTATGGGCATTAAACGCAGACAACGGGACTAGTTGGTTTGATAAGGACGAAAAGGTCAAGATTGATACTAAAAACAAAGTGGAAGCCTTAGAATGGATTCAAGACTGGCAAGATTATTATGGAAAAAATACAATCAACAAATTAGAAGCAGAATTTGGTTCTGGTGTGTCTGATCCATTTATTTCTGGATTAGTAGCTATGCGCGCCCAAAACATCAATTATTACTCTAGCTTGATGGAAAACGCACCGGATGATTTTGATTTTGGCGTGATGCAGCTTCCAGAAAAAGAGGAAGGTTCAGGTCATTGGTCATGGGGTGGCGGATTCGTCTTGGAAGTACCATACGGAGCAAAAGATCCTGAAGCCTCTTATGAATTCATCAAATATCTTTCTTCTCCAGAAGTACAAGAAAAATTCGGCGAAAAAAGTTTTGATATCATGGCAAGTAAAACAGCCAACGAGAATTTAGTGAATAATGACAACCTAACGGACAAAGGGAAAATGATCTATCAAATGACGGACGAAAACTTTAAAAATACAGTGATCACACCAGTTCCTTTAGATGCACCGGATTATACGACATTAGTGAATGAACAGATCGACCAGATTCTTTCAGGAACAAAATCAGCAAAAGAAGGATTGGCAGATGCACAAAAAGCAGTAGAGAACTTAGTCAAGCAAAATCAATAATCCGTTTTTGACTGTCTAGGTACAGAGGAGGCAAGAAAATTTGAAGCGTTTATCTATCCGAAAGAAAAAAGAAGCAAGATGGGCCTATTTATTTATCTCGCCTTTTATTATCGGTTTTTTAATCTTTATGCTAGGGCCTATGCTTTTTTCAGTTATTGGTAGTTTCACCGATTATAATTTGACATCCAAGATGAATTTCATTGGTCTAGCAAATTTCAAAAGAATGTTCGTTCATGATGATTTATTTTGGAAATCGTTATACAACACCGTTTATTTCGTCATCTTCAATGTACCGCTGACGACGATTTTCAGTGTGTTTTTAGCCACAGTACTCAATCAAAAAATCAAAGGAATCAGTGTATTCCGTACAGTTTTCTATTTACCGGCAGTCTTATCAGGAGTAGCAGTCTACATCTTATGGATGCAGCTGCTTTCTCCATCTGCAGGATTGATCAACACATTTCTGGGCTGGTTCCATATCCCTGGACCAGCTTGGTTGTTTGATCCACAATGGACGAAACCTGCGTTGATTTTGATGAAAATATGGAGCTCTGGAGGAGCAATGCTACTTTACTTAGCTACATTACAAAATGTTCCTAGATCTTTATATGAATCAGCAGAAATCGATGGAGCAGGCGTTTGGGGAAAGTTCAAAAGTATTACTTTGCCATTAATCACTCCTATTATTTTTTACGATGTGATCACCTCTACGATCGGTTCTTTCCAAATTTTTCAAGAAGCTTATGTCATGACGAAAAATGGAACAGGTGGACCTGCAAATTCCTTGCTTTTTTATAATCTGCATATGTGGAACAAGGCGTTCGTCGCTTTTGATATGGGATATGCGATGGCTATGTCGATGATCCTATTTCTGATCGTTTTGGTTCTGACCTTCGTCAATTTGAAGCTTGCACCTAAATGGGTCTATTATTCTGGAGGTGACGGCAAATGATGGATTATTTTAAAAAAACCAGTGTGAATCGGCAATCAAAAAAGATGCTAAGCTATGTGCTTATGACGATAATAGGAATTATTTTGCTCATTCCATTGCTTTGGATGGTATTTACTTCATTGAAACCGATGGAAGAAATCGTTCGTTATCCTCCGACCTTTTTCCCAGAAAAAATCGTATGGGAAAACTATCTGGATACGATTGCCGCATTTCCTTTTTGGCGCTATGCAAGAAATACGTTATTCATCACTGTGCTAGTAGTGATCGGTAATGTCCTTTCGAATTCTTTTATTGCTTATGGATTTGCGAAGCTTGATTTTTCTGGGAAAAAGCTGATGTTTGCTTTGGTTCTTTCTACGATGATGATCCCGGGGTTTGTAACGATGATTCCTCAATATGTATTATTCTCCAAGATCGGCTGGGTAGGTACTTATTTGCCCCTGATCGTTCCATCGTTCTTCGGCAATGCGTTCAATATATTTCTGATGCGTCAATTTTACTTATCGATCAATAATGAATTGATCGAAGCTGCTGAAATCGACGGAGCGAATCATTTGTATATTTGGAGTCATTTGATGCTTCCATTGACGAAACCTGCTTTGATCACGATTGCAATCAATTCCTTCAACGCGGCTTGGAATGATTTCTTAGGTCCTCTGTTATATATCCAAGATCAAGAAAAATACACGTTGCAGATTGGCTTGCAAGTTTTTCAGAACCAAGCGACGACACAATGGAATTATCTGATGGCAGGAGCAACACTTGTCTTGATTCCGACGATCTTGCTGTTCTTTTTTGCACAACGTTATTTCATTGAAGGAATGGATTTGACAGGAGGATCAAAAGGATGATGAATCGGTCGATTGGTAAAAGAGCCAATGATTATTTTTTAGAAATCATTGAATGGATTCCGCGTCTTATCCAGTTACAGCTACTGTGGTTCCTGTGCGTCTTGCCTGTTCTCACATTAGGAACGGCAAGTCGAACAGTTCTCTATATGATTTATTATTACAAAAAAAATGAAGAGAAAAAGCTCAGTTCATTATACTGGAAGAAGTTTCGTGAGAATCTTTCTCTTTATGGAAAGCAAGATAGTTTAGCAAGTAGTTATTTTCTTCTTTTATTCATCGATTATCGGATTTTCCATTATTTGGGTGGGAGAATTGGCTATACATTGATGTATACTACGTTGTTTTTGCTTCTATTAAGTGCTGTTCTTTTTAGTTACAAAATCTTGCTTCAACTGGAAAATCAAAAAGAAGTCTCTTGGATTGCAGCATTTTTCTTGTTTTTTAATGATTTTAAAAGTGCACTTTTCTATTTAGCAGGCACGTCGATACTTCTGGTTGCATTATGGTTTGCAGGACCAGTCTACCTTGCTTTATTAGGTTTCAGCTTCTTGTTTTATTTTCAAGTCCTGCTTTTTATCCATCGTACGCAAGAAAAGGGTCTTAAAAAGGAGGAATAACATGCTGCGTTTGATTGCTAAAATCGATGATAGTATTATCAATAAGTTCGCTAAGCAACGAGAAACGGACAATCGGAAAATCAATTTCTTGAAATTTATCAGTAATATCTCTAATGGCGGTTTTATTTGGCTGCTCCTTGCTACGATTTTAGTTTTGGTACCTGATACAAGAGAATATGGTCTAGCTATTCTTGTAGGCAGTCTAATCTATTTTTTTGTTGGACTACTTCTCATTAAAAAAACGACAAGGCGGAAACGACCCTATGAAAAAAATCGTCGGCTTGTCCTTTACACAAGTAAACCGAAGACTTCTTCTTTTCCTTCAGGGCATACGGCACTTGCTTTTTTATCTGTAGCAGCGTTGTTCGAGTTAAGCCGTATTGCAGGAATACTAGCTTTTCTATTTGCTTGTTTGATCGCTTATTCAAGAATTTTTTTACTTTTACATTATCCTACTGATGTTTTAGGAGGAGCTATTTTAGGAAGTGTTATCGGTATCTTGTGTGCTGCCGTTATCTGAATCAATTGCATGAATAAAGCATGAGTGCGTAAATACGCATTCGTGCTTTATTTTTTTGTTTTTCAAGGAAATAGTCGGAGATTATTTACCTGTCTTAATAACTTAAGTTCTGTTAAATGAGAGTGTTATAAAACTTTATAATCTAATTTTAATAATAAGTGTTGTATAATTGGTGTTTTTTAACTAAAATGGATATTATTTGATTTAAAGTTAAAATTAAATTAGATTATAATTAGATAGATATTGTTTTTGTTGGTTGTTGTGAAAGAAGGCACGTGTTTTAGAAAGGAGTATAAGAATGTGAAAGGAGTAAAACTGAAGCTTTTGCAGTTAGCAGCTGTCAGTCTTCTATTTGGACCGTATTTCCAGTCTGTCTATCATATGACAGCATTGGATGTAGCTGCTGAGTCAACAGAAGTGAAGGAGGATGAGGTATTTCTAGATGAGGACTATGCAAAAATCGAAGGGAGGTATATCGAAAAAGAAGAAACGTTTGAATGGCATCTGGCTTTTGAAAAGAAAGAGAGTGCGAACGAAGGTAGAATACGTTTAGCAATCGATACAGCTGCTGCCGGTATTGGTACCGTAAAAAACGTTCGGGGAACAGGTCTCTCCTCTTACGATGAAGATGGAGAAGACTTAAAAGTCGAGACAATCGATGGTCAAGAATGGTATGTCGGAAAGTTTTATTCGAAAGAAGCTGAGACCGGCACATTGGTTTTTGAAACAGAAAAGATTCCAGATGTGAATGAAGGGGAACTACCTCTTCAAGTGGTGGTCGATGAAAGAATAGCTAATCAAGAATTACAAGAAAATGAAACAGATACAGAGGATTCCGCTGAAAATCAACGTAGCGAAGAAAATGAAACGGAAGAGCTGGACGCACCAATCGTGCCCAGCGGTCAAGCACTCCAACGCATTCAACGCCGGTTATTCAACGGTATTTTAGAGCGTCTTGGACCAACAGCTACGCAAGATCCATATGAATATATCTATCCTAGCGGAATAGCTGAAAACGATCAGCACCGCTATCCACGATTTACAACGAATGACTATACGAAAGTATTAGGAAATTGGTCACAAAGTAATGAACGCTATCAGGGAGAAAAAGGCTCACCATATGATGGAGAGAACTTAATTGATGATAGTGATTACACAATCGGGGGAGCGAACTGGAGAAATTACGACTATGCGGCTGATAATGGATCAACTGCAGGTGAAGAAGATGTAAATGTTCCGGCTCAAACCGTTCAGCTTTGGGGAGATGAACGGAATTTTGAAAACAGTTACTTGGATTATAACGGGGCATATATCAAAAAATGGGTAGAACCAGTTCCCTCTAACAATCCAACGGCTGACTTACATCCTGAAGATGCAACGACACTTTATAACGTTTATCTAGATGTGATTGGAAGTGAGAAACAAGAAATCAGTCCAATTGATATCGTTTTTGTTCTAGATAAATCAGCCAGTATGAATGAAGGGACACTGGAAGGCGGAGGACAAAGTAAAAATGCGGCACTGATAGAAGCGGTAAATGAAATTAGTGAAAATCTGCTATCCGACCCAAATATGGATATTCGGATCGGTATGGTGAATTTTTATCATAATAGTACAGTCATCAATAACCAGGAAGAAATCAGTTCGGACATCTTTCCGTTGACAAATGACATCAATCGTCTAACAGGTAGTGAGAATACAGCACTGAATCGTACACCCATCGGAGGAACGCCGCTTACACTAGGACTTAAAAATGGTTATGAAACATTGTATGCGGATAACGGCGGAGAAAATAGAAATCCAGAAAAGATCCTGATCGTCGTAGGAGACGGAACACCCACCTTCAGTTATGCTCCAATTGAAAGAAGTAACAGACCAAATTTTACCAACTGGGCAGTTATGAATAATATGATCGCTCGAGATACAGGCGATTTATTTAAAAACTTTGAAACATATTCTGGAAATACATCAGGAGCAGGTTTTAGTTATCCTGTTGTCTATCCTTCAGAATTTAATCGTCCAGAAGATACGTGGGATTATAATTATCGTTACGGAGAGGTAAAAGACGGTGATGATAAAGCAACCCATTGGGTTGGTACTGGTGGTGCTAGCAATGGTACTACAGGAGAACCGGATACCCAAGAAAAATCATCTGCCATCAATACTGTTGCATATCATCATTGGCTGAAAAACAAGTACCAAGAGAACCCACCAAGTATTTTCTCCATTGGGTTAGGCATCGACGGAAGTATTGCCGGCAGACAGCGGCTCGATGCAATTGGACGAAATGTATTAAAAAACATTGCTGATTTAAACGATGATGGCACAACACCGCGTTATTACGATGCGAACAACAAGAATGACATCATTACAGCCTTGGAGGATATCTCCTCTACTTTCAAGAAAACGATCCAGCAAGCCACACTTTATGATGAAACAGGATTCAATGTTTCGCCATTTGGGGCTGGAAGAGATGCTGATATTCAGTTTTACCATCTAGATCCAGGAGAAAATGGCATGAAGTACCAAGAGCCAGAAATATGGGATGAAACGCGTCATGGACAAGCACCGCCAGAAGTAGTGGCGACACCGACAACGTATGTCGGACGAGAAAATCAAGCCTATAAATTTTCTCCGATTTCTTTAGGTGAAGGGGAAATGGTCAGGATCAAGTATCAAGTAAAACTGGATGCAGGAGCACAAGACGGGAATTTCTATGCTGTAAATAATCAGGCATATATCCAAAATCTGGAAGATTATGATAACGATATCACATCTGGTCGAATGTATTTCCCAACGTCCTCTATTCGTTATGAACACAAAGACCGTAATTTCCAAGTTAGCAAAACAGGGCAAAATGGGGAACCTTTAGCAGGAGTCGAATTTGCTCTATATGACCAGGACCCGGATAGCGGGGATGTGGAACCGATTGAAACGAGAACAACTACCAACGATGGAATCGCAATCTTTGAAACGAAGATCCCTGTGCTGGGGGATGAAACAGGTGCTGTCAGTGATATTTTCTGGATCAGAGAGATCGCTGGACCGCCACGTTATCAGTTGGTAGATGAGACATATCAATTCCAGATCAAAAAATATGCAGCCTCCGAAGATGAGATGCTAGGGCACTATGAGCTTGTGGACGCAAATACAACTGGAACGAGGTTTGGCGGACCAGAAGGAACAGACCAAGATTCCTATTATGAAGGAGAGTATCACAAGCTTTCTGTTGTACAAGTGCCCAACATAGACGGAACAGATTATGATGAGCTGTATGTCAAATTGGAAATGCGGAATGAATTCAAGCCAGTCCACATGAACATCAATAAATTAATTGAAGGAAGCACTACGCCAATCAATGGGGCAGAGTTTGAACTTTATCAAACCGATGGAAGCGGACTTGAAATTGGAACGCCGGTAGCTAAAGGAATCTCTGGTGCGAATGAAGCAGATGAAGAGAAAGGAATGCTCACGTTCTATTCAGTAAATGAAAATGGAGAATATTTGCTCGTGGAGGGTGAGAAAGTCATTCATCCTATTGGAGAACCAGATTCATTTATTCATATAGACAATGAAGAAAATGCCAACTATGCAGAATACAAAATCGTTGAAAGTCAAAGCCCAGAAGGTTTCAAAGAACCTGACGAAAACGACACATGGATCTTGCGACTGTACGATAATGAGGCAGGTACCATCCAGCTTAGACAAACAGGTGAAGCAAACTGGCAATATCTCACTTATTCAACAGACGAAGAGGGACGATTATGGGTGGTATTCACTGCTTACAATACGTTTGATTACCGGGAGATCCGGGTTAGAAAATTAGATCATGAAGGCAATCCTTTAGATGGTGCAGGTTTTGATATCAGTAAAGTGGGGGATTCTTCCTTCCCGCTGTATCGAGCATACACAGGCAACCCGTTAGAACCCGAAGAATCAAGACGTTTGTCTGGAATCGGTTACTTCTATCTTTATACAGTCGGTGTAGAGAAATATGTCGATTTAGAATACAGTCAACCTTTACGCTTGTCTATCGGCGAATATGAAGTTTCGGAATCTGTTGCACCAAACGGGTATCAATTGTCTGATCAAGTATTCCAGTTTGCACTGAATGAAGAAGGGAAATTTGTCATTGGAGAGACAGTCATCGAAGACGAAACTGATCCGTTACCGGAGGGTTATGACATCATCGATGGTGTATTACAAGTAACCTTAGAAGATGAACTAGCACCAATCGATCTGGAACTTTTGAAAGTTGACAGTATGAGTAGTCGACGTCTTGAAGGCGCAGAATTTTCAATTGAGAAACAAAATAATGCGGGAGACTATGAACTCATCGACGGAGGCTTGGCACCAGATCCAAACGATTCTTCCCTATTCAATGCTTTGGATTTGACGGAAGGATTCTATCGGATCAAGGAAGTGAAGTCGCCGGACGGCTACAGGAAACTTCCAGGCTACTTTATTTTAGAAATTAGTTATCGAGAAGAACCAGAAGTGGAAAATGATCGGGTCGTTCCAGGAAAAGAAGCCGGGACACTAAAAGTTGAGGTCTCTTATTATCCAAACGAAGAAGCAGAGACTCCTGATCTGCAGCAAGAGTTAGAGTATGAACTTTTGGATACGAACCGAATCAGGCTACAGCTTAGTGTCGGGAATGATCCTGAAAATCCATTGCCTGCTACAGGGGGATCCGGACGATTGTTCTATATCCTGCTTGCTGCATTCTTCGTGGCACTTGCCGGTGCAGCCTATGGTTTGTATGTCAGACAATCTAAAAAGGAGGGGGCAAGGTAATGAAAAAGCTGTTGTGTTTGATGCTTCAATTACTTGTTTTACTGCCATTTGTAGCAGTCCTTCTTCCTCAAACGATGTCGGCAGAAGAATTAGGGGAAGACGTTGTGGAATTCGTATTGCATAAACGGATGATTCGAGATATCGATTATAACGACCAATTTGAATTCCATGAAAATGACGGTCTGGCTATCTCTGAGGAAGCGGGAAAAACAGCAGATATCATTTCGCAAACGGTCCCGCTAAATGGAGCGACATTCGCCGTTTACGATATGACCGATTATTATCATGACAAAAAAGCTGCTGAGAACATGACCTCTAGAGAATTCGTCCAGCAAATCGCTGAAACGAGCAGAAACAATATCCGTCAGTTGATCACAGAAGAAAGACTTGCCCAGATTGGGGAGTCGGTAACGACTGGAAAAGATACGGTTGGTGGATTAGGAGATGGGATTGCACGCATCCAAGTACCTAAGAAAAACCAAGATCGAGATGCAGTTTATTTGATTTTTGAAGAATCAATTGATCCGGAAATCGGGTTGAATGTGGATATCGATCAAACAGCGATCCCGATTGCTGCTGTTTTGCCAATCTATCATCCAACAGAACCAACCGAGGAACTGCAAGAGATCCATATCTATCCTAAAAATGTCGGTTATTTAAGAGATCCATACTTTTTCAAGTATGGACGACAAAGAGGAACAACTGAAAAAGGACGCCCATTAGAAGGTGCTGTTTTTGCTCTGTATCAGATGATAGAAGGGGAAAAATATTATTTAGACATGGCTCCTGCGAATGACTTGAAAAATCAATGGATCAAACCAGCAAACAACGATCCTTTGAATGATAAAAATGTAAGCAAATTCATTTCAGATAAAGACGGTCTAGTCACGACAGGTCAACGATTCTTACCCTCTGGTACCTATTATTTTGAGGAATTGAAAAGTGTAGAAGGGTACGAAATGGACGAAGCAAGTAAGCAAATCGAGGTCATTGTCCCTGAATCTTGGGTGGATGCAGAAGGACAGCCGCAATATGTAATGGTCAATGGGCAGAAGATGGCTGAATTGGAATCCGGAAAAGTTCCAGCCTCTGCCTATGAATCAGCAACACCACGCGTGTATAACGAGACCATAAAAGAAACAACGGACAAACCGAAAGAACCAAGTGGACCAAGCAATCCAAATCAACCTGTGAAAGGGTCCGTATTTCCACAAACCAATGAAGCAAGAACACTGATTTCTTTATTAGGAATCCTTTTGTTGTTAGGTGCTGTTTTATTAATAAAAAAAGAACGGGGAGAAAAAAATGAATAAAAAAATGATGACCATGGGGATGAGTGCACTGTTGCTCGCAACTGTAGGATTAGGAAGTTTTGGAAATGGAAAATTAGTTCACGCTGAAGAAGTCACGGAAAAACCAAGTGAAGTGACGATCACATTACACAAAAAAGCATTCACGACTGTGCCTGAAGAACGACCGAATAGCGGGTTGGTATCAGATGATTTTGGTAATGAGAATCTTCCAGGCGTCGATTTTGAAATGTTTGATGTTACAGATGTCTATTATAATTTGCTGAAAGATGACCCTAGAACAACTGACATAGATGATGATGGGTTAGAACCTGACGCTGCGATTGCTTTGATCCAATCAGATCACACAGCAGCATGGTTTGTATCTTATGGTATCGAAAGTATAGATAAGCAGACGACTGGCGAAAATGGTGAAGCTGTTTTCAGAAATGTCCAAGTGACGGAAGAGGCACCTTCTTCGAGAGATAAAGTCTATCTCTTCTTAGAAACATATTCACCAGCTCATATTTCAAGAATCGCGTCTCCAATGGTTGTCATGATGCCAGTTATGATGCCAGATATTATTGGCGGTGCATGGGATGGAACCTCTTGGAAAGATACGTACAACACCGATGTACACTTGTATCCTAAAAATGAAATCCAAGATTCTTCCAAAGAAATGAATGTAGATGAAGCAGACGTTAGAACAGTGACGATTCGCAATGAAAATGGTGAAGAAGAAACGATCCGATATGTTGACTTGGAAAAAGGAAAAACAGTTTCTTATACAATAACTGCACCGATTCCTTACTTTATTGATGAAATCAATGAGGACAATACAACAGTCATCACGCATTTCACGATCACAGATACGCCAACAGAAGGTTTGAGTTATTTTGATCAGGATATCCTTGTACAAGCAGGAGATACAACACTGGTAGAAGGTACTGATTATACAGTAACGAAAGTAGGAAACGGTTTTGTCGTGGAGATCATTCTTGAAACAGGAGGTATACCGAACACAGCAACGCTGGAAAAATTAGGGAATCATCGTGGCGGGGAATTAACTGTTACCTATGACTTGCAAGTCAACGCAATCATCAATGCAGATGAATTCCATAACAATACAGCATTGATCGAAATCGGTAGAGGTGACGAGTATGACTACAACGAACGTCGCGTGCCACCAGAAGAAGTAACGACTGGCGGGAGAAGATTTGAAAAGTTTGATGCTTCAAGCAATGCTTTACTAGACGGTGCAAGATTTGAATTGTGGAACGAAGAGAAAACTGCTTATGCTGTTTTCTATAAAGATGGCGTACGTCTATCTGTTTATGAGTCAGGTGCTGATGCAGAAGAAATCACAATCGATTGGGTAAGTGATAATAGTGTAGAGGCAACAGAATTTGTCTCAAATGACCAAGGATACTTCGAAGTTGTTGGATTAGATTACGGAACATACTTCATGAAAGAAACAGTAGCACCAGAAGGATATGTTTTACCAACAGGTGAAGCAGCTTTCACAGAGTTCAATGTAGAATATGGTAGCTATGATGATGAACTTGTGATTGTGGACTATGAGTATCCAGGAGCAGCACGCGTACCAAACGTAAGACAAGGATTTCTTCCTTCTACTGGAGGGAACGGGATCTTAGCATTCTTGCTGATCGGTCTAAGTTTGATGATTGGGGCCTACAGCTGGTACCGTAAATCTAAAATGAAGTCTGAAGTATAAGCAACAAAAATAAGCTGCAGCAATCGGTTTTTATAAAGGTTGCTGCAGTTTTTTTAAATAAGAAGGTGAAGAAAATGAAAAAGAAAACAGAGAAAAGACCTCAAGCAAAAATCAGTATGTTATTACAATTATTCATGGCAGTGATGTTTCTTACAGGAGCTGCAGTTTTTACATATCCATTTTTAGCTGATGCTCTCAGCAATTATTTGGACCAAAGAAGGATCGAGAATTATCAAAAACAGCTTGCACGAGAGAAAGAAGAAAAACATGAGCAACGATTAGCAGTACAAGAAAAGAAAAATCAGGCGCTTGCTCGTACGGCAGCCATCCCAGGAATGGGTCAAGTCAAAGATCCTTTTGAACAAGCGGTTAGAGATGTCCGAAATCCAGGAAAAGAATACTACGAACAACATATGATCGGAGCAATCTATATTCCAAAAATCAATGTTAGCTTGCCTTTATTCGATGAAACAAATGATCTTTTATTAGATAGAGGAGCGACAGTTCTACAAGGTACCTCTTTTCCAATTGGAGGAGAAAGTACACATTCCGTCATTACTGCCCATAGCGGTGTTGCTGAGAAAAAATTGTTTACAGATCTTGAAAAAATGGAGAAAAATGACCGTTTCTATCTTGAAGTATATGGTCAGATGCTCGCTTATGAAGTCGTTGAGAAAATCGTTGTCCTTCCAACAAAAACAGATACATTAGCAATCAGAGAAAAACAGGATCTGGTCACACTTATTACTTGCACACCTTATACTGTGAACACCCACAGGTTACTAGTGACAGGAAAGCGAGTCCCCTTTACAGAAGAAGCCTCTTCGAAGATGGAAAAGACAAAAAGATACCATCTTTATCGATTACTTGCGCTCTTATTAGGTGTATTGCTAATACTAACTCTTTTCGGTTATTGGGGTTATCGAAAATTTAAAAGACAAAAACAACCAAAGAAAAATAACAGATGATAGACCAATTATTAAGAATAACATAATAAATTTAAGCTGCTTGGAAGAGACAAAAGCGATTAAATCGCCTATTTCCAGTTTTTTTGAACGTTTTCTAAAAGGACATTTTACAGGTAAGCCAACTTGTTTCACAAAGGCTTCTTTGATATTGTAGAAGCAAGAAGAAAGATGGAGGGATTTTTTATGGCAAAAATCATGGTAGTCGAGGATGAAGAAATCATTCGACAATTGATTATGGAAGAACTTGAGAAATGGCAATTCGAAACCTTTGGAACGACCGACTTCAACCAAGTATTTTCAGACTTTGAAAGAGAAGAACCACAGCTTGTATTGCTAGACATCAATCTTCCTGTTTTGGATGGGTATTATTGGTGTCAAAAAATACGTGAAGTATCGAAAGTACCGATCATTTTTATCTCCAGCAGGAATACGAATATGGATATGATCATGGCCATGAACATGGGAGCAGATGATTTTGTGACAAAGCCTTTCCAAATCGATGTACTGATTGCCAAAATCAATGCGTTGCTTCGCCGTTCTTATAATTACACAGAATTATCCAGTGAGATGATGAGCCATAATGGTATTACGTTGAATGTCGACAACGGAAGTATGGAGATCAATGGAGAAATCATTGATTTGAGCAAAAATGAATACCGCCTGCTATTTATTTTGATGAAACACAACGGAAAGATCTTAAGCCGTGAAAAATTGCTGCGAGCACTTTGGGATGACGAGCGGTTTGTAGATGACAATACATTGACAGTGAACATCAATCGGTTACGCCGAAAAATCGAACAGGCAGGTATCCAAGGATATATCGAAACAAAAGTAGGACAGGGATATATCGTTCCCTGAAAGGATGAGCTTTTAAGATGAATTTCTTTAAATATTTGAAAGATCAGTGGACATTGATCTTGGGATGGCTGTTTTTTATTGCCTTAACGATCTTTGTGATGTGGCTAGCCCCAAATATCAAAGTGGATTTGAGTACGATTGCTTATTTAGCTTTGATCGAGGGCGTCTTTCTGATTTTTTATCTGCTAGGTGGCTACTTGAGCAAAAGAAGATGGTGGGGGAAGTTAGCTGACATACAAAAAACATCTCCTTTGCAAAATTATTTGAGTGGCGGGCGGACAGAAGAAGAAAAACTGGTAGAAGAATATATCAATCAGCTGATCCGCGAACATCAAGAAGTGATGCAATCAGCAATCAGCAATCAACAAGACCAAAAAGATTATATTGACTCATGGGTCCATGAGATCAAAGTACCACTTTCCGCTTCCAAGTTACTGGTTCGTTCGATCGAGTTCGATATTGACGATCAAAAGTATACCTTACTCGAAAATGAATTATCAAAAATCGACGAATACGTAGAGCAAGTCTTGTATTATGCAAGACTCGACAGTTTCTCGCGGGACTATCTCATCCAAGAGTATGGATTGAAAGGAATCATCCAGCCTGTGATACGCAGTCAGGCCAATTATTTTATCCAAAAAAATCTTCGCTACGAAATCATTGGTGAGGATCATACTGTTTTGACTGATGCTAAATGGGTCGCTTTTATCTTCAACCAACTGCTTAGCAATGCCATCAAATATACGCCGGATCACGGAAATATCATGGTGAGCATAAAAAAGGAAGCGCAAGGAGTCAGCCTTTCTGTTAAAGATTCAGGAATCGGTATCCCAGAGGAAGATTTGAAACGAATCTTTGATAAGGGATTTACTGGAAAAAATGGACGACTTAGCAAAACGCATTCAACAGGATTAGGCCTGTATTTGGCAAAAAATCTGGCAGAAAAATTAGGTATCCAATTGACGGCTGAATCAACTGAAGGAAAAGGGACGACAATGACTTTATTTTTCCCAATCTTAAATTTTTATAATGAAAAACGTTAGAAAATCGTTAGAAACGAAAAAAAACGCTTGTGTTGTTAACGTTTTCGCTGATAAGTTTTTTATCATGTGAAATAAAAGGAGATTGGTTATGGAAATTTTAATAGCATTAGTCCCTATGTTGGCATGGGGTAGTATTGGTTTAGTAAGTGGTAAAATTGGTGGCGATGCCAATCAACAAACACTAGGAATGACGATTGGTGCATTTCTGTTTTCTTTAGTTGTCTTTTTCGTTGTTAGTCCTGTAATCACCCCTTGGATTTTCTTGATTGGATTTTTATCTGGCTTGGCTTGGAGTGTTGGACAAAATGGACAATTCCATGGAATGAAGTACATGGGTGTTTCTGTAGGGTTACCATTGTCTACTGGTTTTCAATTAATTTTGAATACGATTGCGGGAGCCGTTTTCTTCCAAGAATGGACACAAACGAAAGATTATGTATACGGTATTATTGCTTTAGCTCTTCTTGTAAGCGGTGCGTATTTGACGGCACGACAAGATGACGAAGGAAAAATAGATACAGATAATAAAATGCTTGATTTTGGTAAGGGCTTTAGAGCATTGATCTTCTCTACGATTGGTTATGGCGTATATACGATCATTGTCAACTGGGCGAATTTGGATGCGATGTCAATTATCTTACCTCAAAGTATCGGAATGATCTTAGGTGCAAGCTTCTTTGCTTTCCGTAAAGTTAAAGTAGATCAATTTGTATGGAAAAACATGATCTGTGGATTATTATGGGGCTTAGGTAATATCTGTATGCTTCTAACAGTCAAATCACTTGGTTTAGCTGTTGGATTCTCACTTTCACAAATGGGGATCATTATCTCTACTTTAGGTGGGATTTTTATCCTTGGCGAAAGAAAAACGAAAAAAGAGCTCATTTATGTTATTGTTGGTTGCCTTTTAGTCATTTTAGGTGGTATCCTTTTAGGGTACATGAAAACAGTTTAATCACTGTTTTCCAACCTAAAATGGGGAGGAACTTCAATGGATTTGTTTCGTAAGAAAGAAATCAATCTCAATCATACGAGTGAGATGAAAAAAGAACTAAAAACGTCTGATTTGATCATGCTTGGAATTGGCGCGATCATCGGTACGGGAATATTTGTGGTGACAGGGGTTGCGGCCAATCAAAATGCTGGTCCAGCACTGTCACTTTCATTTGTCTTAGCTGCAATCGTTGTCATTTTGTCTGGACTGAGTTTCGCAGAGTTTGCTTCGCGAGTGCCAGTGATCGGTGGGCCATATGCCTATCTGTATGTTGTCTTTGGTGAATTTGCTGCCTGGTTGACAGGGTGGTTGTTGATCGGGGAATTTTTGCTAGCAGTTTCCTCTGTGGCTTCCGGCTGGTCTGGCTATATGCAAGGTTTCTTGAAAAGCTTAGGAGCCGAACTTCCACAAGCATTAACTGGCGGGTACAATTCGGAAAATGGTACATACATTGACTTGATTGCGGTACTCGTAGTGATATTCGTCACTTACATCGTGTCGCTTGAAGCCAAGAAAGCATTACGTTTGAATAATGTCATGGTATATGTCAAATTTGGTATCATCGCGTTGTTTATCATTGTAGGGATATTTTTCGTTAAGCCTGATAATTGGCAGCCATTTATGCCTTTTGGTTTTTCCGGTGTGCTAGATGGTGCAGCTCTTGTGTTTTTTGCTTTCTTGGGATTTGATGCTGTTGCAATGGCAGCTGAGGAAGTCAAAAACCCACAAAAAGATGTACCAAGAGGGATCATTGGTTCGATACTGATCGCTACGGTCCTTTATATCATCGTGACGTTGATCTTGACAGGAATCGTTCCTTATACTGAACTAGGTGTCAATGATCCAGTGGCCTTTGCCATGAGGTATGTAGGACATGGAACAGTTGGCGCAGTGATTGCTGTAGGGGCAATCTTGACGTTGCTGACGGTGACGATCTCGATGATGTATTCACTCGCTCGTTTGTTGTTTGCTGTCAGCAAGGATGGTTTGCTACCTAAATTTATGACAGAAATCGATCAAAAGCATCGTACACCGAAAAAAGCGACTTATGCCGCTGGTGTGGCAGCTGTATTCTTTGCCGGATTTTTCCCATTGAATGTATTAGCGGAACTAACGAATATCATGGCGCTCGCCTATTTGATGCTAGTTAGTCTAGGCTTACTGAAGTTAAGAAAAATGTTTGGCAAACCAAAAGCAGGAGAATTCAAAGTGCCATTCGTTCCGATCTTGCCAATCGTCTCGATCTTGACTTGTATCGTCTTGATGCTTCGTCTGCAGACGGTGACCTGGATCGTGTTCGGTATCGTAATGGTTATTGGACTGATCATTTATTTTGGCTATGGCTATGGACACAGCAAGATGAACGAGAAATAGATTCCAATGGAGAAGTTAGAAGAAAGATAAGAAAAACGCCCATCAACAGTTTATTAAACTGTTGATGGGCGTTTGTTTTAGTAACAAGCAAAAAATGGTCTATTGGGTTAAATCCAAAAGTTTTTGTTTCAGATCTTCTTCCATGTGTCCAAGTTCTACTTCTGCATGACGACGTTTTTCTTTTCCTTCTTTTTGGATACGCAAAGTTTCTTGGATCGTTTCGATCAAATCGTTTTGTGTAGTTTGCAGGGTCTCAATATCCACGATTCCGCGTTCGTTTTCTTTCGCTGTTTCGATGGCTGAGATTTTCAGCATTTCTGAATTTTTCTTCAATAAGTCGTTTGTTGTTTCAGAGACTTGGCGTTGAGCGGTCACTGCATCTTTTTGACGAAGCAAGGTCAATGCGATCACGACTTGGTTTTTCCACAGTGGAATGGCTGTAGCAATAGATGCTTGGATCTTTTCAGCTAAGGCCTGATTTGTATTTTGAATCAAGCGGATTTGTGGGGCTTGCTGAATCGTGATCTGTCTAGCTAAGCGAAGGTCATGTGTACGTTTATCCAGACGATCTAGGAATTGTGTATAATCGTTGGCGATTTGGACATCCATCTGATCACCAGTTTCTTCTGCTTTTTTCATTGCTTCTGGAATGATCGTTGTTTGAAGTTCTTCCATTTTCAATTCTCCAGCAGCAATATAAATATTCAATGCATCAAAGTAGTCTTTGTTTTTTTGGTAAAGCTGTTCTAACATCAGATTATCTTTTAATAGTCCGTCTTTTTCTTTATCTAATTTCACTGAGATCTTGTCAATTTGTGCACCAATTTTTTGATATTTTGCTGTCACTTCATAAATCGATTGTTTGACCTTACCGAAGACACGTTGGAAGATATTTCCTTCTCCGGCACGCAGTTCATCAGGGTTGGCTTCTTGGAGACGGTACATCAGTTCAGTCAACGAATCTCCGACTGGGCCAATATCTTGAGCTTGTACGTGATTCAACATTGATTGTGAGAACTCACTTAATTTCGCTTGAGCAGCTGAGCCATAGCTGATGACAGACTGTGCATCATTGGCATCGATTTTTGCTGCCAGCTGTTTTGCTTGTTCTTGGCGTTCCGCCGGTAGTTTGTCAATTAAGCGAGCAGCTGTCTGTTGCTCTTGGAGCTGATCAATCTCCGCTTGTTGTGAAGTGGTCAGCGTGTCTGTTGGGGTTGAAAACGGGTTGTTCAATAAGTCTTCAAGTGTATCGTTAACTGGTGTGATATCTTTTGTTTCAGTCGGTTTATGATCCATAAAAAATTCCTCCTTGTCGTATCTGTTCTCGATTCTTACATGAATGTCTCTACTTTAGAAAAAGTACTCGAAACAGCCAGACATCATCTGAATGTTCCGAGTCTTTTTTATGAACAAAAGAGTTACTCTTTTTGTTCTGGTTCATGTTTATTATCACGCTTTAAGCTTTGTTTCGCAACAGATATCTCTACGTCGATGTCGTCTAGGTCATCAGCGACGAATTTTTGATAATCTTGTGCGATCAAAGCGGATAGCTGATCAATGATCTGCGCGCTTTCTTCTAGTTTTTCATAGGTTTGCTTGTTTTTGATCTCATGGTCATTGATCTCATTATACTTATTTGTCAAATCAACTAGATTCGGCAGATGCGTATAAAGAAATTGACTTGCTTCATGCAGTCGATTTGGTTCCTTCACTAATTCTTTGAATAAAGCTTTTGCCGCTTTGACTGGGTCATGACGGAGATCGATTGCTTTAAGTTTGGCTGTCTGCTGCATGTTCACTTGCAACTGATTGATCTCATTTTTTGTTTGATTCATCGTTTGTCGGAAAAATGAGATTTCATTCGCTGTCATACCGCTTTTTTCATAGTGAGTCTCAAGTTCGTCAGTCAGTGCAGGGATTTCTTCTTGTTTGCCTTTTTTCCTGCGCGAACCGAAGAGCCCCCACAAAACTAAAACCACGCCTATCAATAAAAGTCCTAGAACAAAAGAAAAACCATTGTTTCGGACAAAGAGAAACAGCAAGACCAGTGCTAGAAGCCACGGCCAATTTCGTTTTATCATAATAAGCCCTCCAAGTCATTTATCGTTGAGTATTGAATTCTTTCCGTTATTCGATTACATTCTTATTTTAGCATACTGACTACTAGAAAGAGTATCGGACTAAAGAAGGATTTTCTATATTTAGAGAAAATCTAAGGTTTATCTATGGTAAACTAATAGGGAGTTTTCGAGAAAAATTGAAAAATGAAAAAAAAGCAGTTATGATTACAAAGAAAGCAGGAGAAGATATGCTGAACAATGAGCAATTTGAAGAAAAAACAATCAGTCGCAAAGAAATCTATAGCGGGAAAATTATCGATGTTGCTGTAGATGAAGTTCGTTTACCAGACGGAGGAACTTCGAAGAGGGAACTGGTATTTCATCCTGGCGGTGTTGGAATCATTGCTTTTGATGAACATGACCGCCTGCTCCTTGTCAAACAGTTTCGAAAGCCTTTAGAAAAAGTGATCTTGGAGATCCCAGCTGGAAAAATCGATCCAGGAGAAGGAAAAAATCCTGAAATGACTGCAGCCAGAGAATTAGAAGAAGAAACCGGCTATCGTGCGAAGTCGCTGAGCCATCTTACTTCGATGTATCTTTCACCAGGTTTTGCAAATGAAGTCCTTCATATTTATCATGCACAAGGAGTAGAGAAGGTCGAGAATCCTTTAGCTCAAGATGAAGACGAAGTACTGGAGCTGTATCATCTAACTCTTGAAGAGGCACAACAAGCGATGAAAGATCAGTTGATTTGTGATGCAAAGACGATTTATGCGATTCAATACTGGGAATTATTGACCAAAGGAAAGTAGAGGGATCGGCTTATGGCCAAAGGACCGCTTATTACGCGAAGCGAACTTCGCAAGCGACAACAAGCACAAGCAAGCGAGTCATTAAAAAAACAGCGAAAAGCAGAAACAGCTTATCAGCAAGAAGAAAAAAAGATTGCCAGCTTTTATCGTAAAGAAAGCAAAAAGAATAAACCAATCACGAAAACAAGGATCAGTGAACGAGAAAAGACGACCAAATGGAACTCTTTTTTGATGAAATCTCTTATTATTGTTATCCTAATGTTATGTGTGGTTTTTTTAGCAATCGCATTTATATAGAAAGAAGGAATTAAAAAGATGAAAATCGGTATTATCGGCGCAATGGAAGAAGAAGTAAAAATTTTGAGAGAGAACCTAAGCGAACCATTATCATGGGAACGCGCAGGCGCTTTATTTATTTCAGGTTCATTAGGTAACCACGAAGTGATTGTCGTACGTTCCGGTATAGGAAAAGTCTTAGCATCTATTACCACAAGTCTGTTGATCCAACAATACGGCGTGAACATGGTGATCAATACAGGTTCAGCTGGCGGGATCGGTGAAGGCTTACAAGTAGGCGACATTGTTATATCAGATAAAGTAGCTTACTTTGATGCAGATGCAACAGGATTTGGCTACAAACCAGGTCAATTACCAGGTATGCCTCTATATTATGAAGCCAGCACATATTTGCGCAGTGAAATGGCTAAAGCAGCAAAAGCAACGGATTTGAATGCAAAAGAAGGATTGATCGTTACAGGCGATACATTTGTCGATTCTCCAGATAAAATCAAAGAAATCTTAACGAATTTCCCAGAAGCTTTAGCTTGTGAAATGGAAGGAGCCGCTGTTGGACAAACGGCCCGTCAGTTCAATATCCCATTTTTGATCGTACGTGCAATGAGTGACACAGCGGATCACTCGGCGACACAAAGCTTTGACGAATTTATCGAAGACGCAGGCAAGCGATCAGCAGAAATGGTGATCGAATTTGTCAAACATCTCGTATAAGGAGGACTAAGATGAACGCATTGATTTCGATTGACTATACCTATGATTTTGTTGCAGAGGATGGAAAGCTGACGACTGGTGCAGCAGGACAAGCAATTGAAAAAAAGCTGACTGCCCACACAAAAAAGTTTATGGAGCAAAAGGATTTTGTCGTTTTTGCCATTGATGCACATGATCCAAAAGATTCTTTCCATCCAGAGAACCGCTTATTTCCTCCGCATAATGTGATAGGAACGAGTGGACGGGAATTGTACGGCTCTTTAAAAAATCTGTACCAAGAGCATGAGCAGCAGGAAAATGTTTATTGGATAGACAAACGGCATTATTCCGCTTTTAGTGGAACAGATCTAGACATTCGTTTGCGAGAACGTCAGATTACAGATGTTTATTTGACCGGCGTGTGTACAGATATTTGTGTGTTGCATACAGCAGTCGATGCGTATAATCTAGGATACAAACTCCATATTTTCAAAGATGCCGTGGCAAGTTTTGATCCTGTCGGACACGAATGGGCATTGAGACATTTTAAATCCACGTTAGGTGCAGAGATTCTATAAAAAAACAAAACCTTTTTTAAAATAAAAATCAAAAAATAATAAAAGAAGAGCGTAAAACGAATCACATTGTTTTGTGCTCTTCTTTTGTTTGTTATTTTTTATCAAACATATCATTTACACTGTAATAAATCCCTTTATTATTAACAACTAAAGTTATATTTTTCTTTTTATAAAATATCACTTATTATAATTTTGTTTTTTATTGACAGCAAAAATAAATTAGGTAATACTTTAAGTAAACGCTTTCTAATTTGTTTCAGGAGGGATGGACTTGATAAAAAAACGAATAAAATACAGTGCACTAATGATGAATCTCCTCATGCTCAGTACTCCGATTTTGACTTCTGTCGTTGAAGTTGCTGCTAACGAACAGACTGTGAACGAAGAAAATGCACACGTGAACAGCGAAGAAACGTCAATATTGGAGGAAGAATCAACGGCTAGTGAAGAGAAGGATGTGGAAGAAGGAAATGATCCTATGATAAAAGAATCAGAAAATGAAAAGACAGAAAAGCAATCTGATGAAGTTCCTGAAGAGTGGAAAGGGGTAGTTTTCGGAGAAAGCACAAGTGCCAGCAGATATGCGATTGAACCATTAGAAGACGGCGTGCGGCTCTCTTCCACGAATAACGGTGGGAAATTCCAGTCAAGCGGATCAGATGGAATGACCTATTATTATCAAGCCATTCCGAAAGATACCAATTTTAGGATGCGGGCGACGATTGAAATAGAATCTTGGACCTATACGAATGCTCAAGAAGGATTTGCATTGATGGTGAGAGACACAGTACCAAAAGATCATTTGTTTGGGCAAGCATTTTATTCGAATTCATTTGCCATACTGGGCAGTCGGATCGAATATGTCTGGGACTCGGATAGACAAGAAGTGGTCAGCACGAACGGCAGCAAATATACGATGCGACTTGGATTGGGGACACGGGCAATCACAGGAATATCATCTGAAGATCCTCAAGCCGCGCCTGCTCCTGGGAGTGTCTCAGTGGAAACAACGCCTTTAGAGACTTCAGCAGGGCTCTTAGAAAAAGAAGCAGGTTCTTATAATATATTCGGAAACGGTCATGGGAATCTGTTTCCGGCTACGGATTCGATTACTAAACTAGATGTAGAGATGAAAAAAACGAACACTGGTTTAGAGGCATATTATTACGATCCTGAAACAGGGGAAGAGCTAGCTTCTGACATCATGTATGACTGGGAAAAGCTATATGCTTCCGATGAATCGGTTATCTATGCAGGATTTGCTGCAGCAAGGAATATGACGATCAAGGTAGAAGGAATCGAAGTGGCTTACTCAGATCCTGCGACAGATCCTCCTGGACAAGAAAGGCCCATTCGCTTGATTGATCCGATTTACACTGTGACCTCTAGTAATCATTCAGGAAACCAAGACCATACTATGTCCTTTAGAGCAAATGCTGACGGATTATTAACAATCAAAAATCAAGCAACAGGAGAGGTACTTGAGAACGCGAAAGACTTGGCAATCACTGCAAATCGGGAATTTGATTATCAGACAAAATTGATGGAAGGAACGAACGAATTTACTTTCAGTTTTACACCAGATAAAAACTATCCGCCAGAAGAATACGTAGAGATGGCTAGTTATGAAACAAAAGAGATTCTGCATACAGTTGATTACCGTAAACCTAACTATTCGACAGTTTATGTAACACCGGAAGGGTCAGATACAGGAAACGGAAGCAGACAAAATCCGTTATCTCTGACGCAAGCATTGAGATACGCATATGCTGGGCAGACAATCGTCCTGGCTCCTGGAACTTATTCCTTTGAAAGAGGATTGACGATTCCAAAAGGAGTTAACGGGACAAGAGAAAACCCGATTCAATTGATTGCAGAGAAAAATCCAGAAAACAAGCGACCTGTACTTGATTTTAAAGGAACTGGAAATGGGATGACACTGTTTAGTCACTACTGGGTTTTACGTGGGTTTGACGTTACAAATAGTGCTGCTATGCAAAAAGGATTGCAGATTTCTGGAAACCATAATTTGATTGAAGAGATCCATGCTTATCGGAATGGAAATACAGGAATCCAAATCAGTGGTAGCTCAAATGATCCTTTCGAAGCATGGCCAGCGCATAACTTAGTCAAGAACTGTACATCTTTTGAAAATGCTGACCCGGGATTTGAAGATGCCGATGGATTTGCGGCCAAACTGACAATAGGAGAAGGGAATGTATTTGACGGTTGTATCGCTTATCATAATGCAGATGATGGTTGGGATCTTTTTGCTAAAAATGAAACAGGTTCAATCGGGAAAGTAGTCATCAAAAACTCAGTTGCTTATCGAAACGGTTGGGTACCGGGAGTTGAAGGAGAAGGGAACGGTAATGGATTCAAAATGGGTGGTTCCTCTTTATCGGGCCCTCATGAATTGATCAATAGTTTGTCTTTCGAAAATCTTGCGAAAGGAATCGATTCCAATAGCGGAACAGATATTATCGTCAATAGCAGTACAAGCTTCAACAATGGTTCCTATAATGTGGCTCTTTATACCTCTTCGGCAGGAAACACAGACTTCCATGCTTCTGGTATCTTATCTTTCCGAACAGAAAATCTTGAGATGAGAGAGCAGATCCGCCCATTGAATCAAAACGAAGATCAAATCTATCACTCGTTGAACTACTATTGGAATGAACGAGAGAAACAATCAGAAAATACTCTTGGACATACCGTATCAAAAGATTGGATCGAATCTCTAAATACACATTCGCAAGAAGGGCAGCAGCCTGTTACGCGCTATGCGAATGGAAGCATCCATGTCCATGGATTGATGCAAATCAAACCGGAGAATCGTCAAACAGAAAAGGGAAGAGTAGATGGTCTTCCACTATCTGTAGGTGCTACTTTTGACGGAGAAACCTCACCGTCTTCGGAGTATCCAGAATATACAATCGTACAAGAACCAAATCAGACAAAACCAAACGAACAAAATAATCCAATCATTATCCAAGAGGCAAATGGTGTGACGGAGAATGCAGAAGGAAATATCATCGAACTGAAGCCTTTTACAGTATCTGTGTCAGCATTCACACCAAATCAAGGAACGCCTGTCTTTGAAGATATGCGTTATTTCCCAGAAAAGATCCAAATCGTTGAAACACAGTCAAGTGCTCAATTTTCTAATCATACCGCTATTTTTTCAGCACCCTCAAAAGGAGAATATACGCTAGAAGTCACTTATCGTTCGGAAATATTTGATGGTGAAAAATGGGTTGCTCATACAGAACCTGTTACCCAGCAAAAAGCGATCACAGTGCGAGAAGCTGTCAGTGTGCCGCCGGGAACTGATGAACCAGAAGGGGAAAATCCAGGGAATGGATCGCCAAATGAAAAACCTTCTGATCCAGATGGGACAGCAAAAGAAAGGGAAAAAGATGGCGCTCAAGGACTTCCACAAACAGGAGAGTCTAATAGCCCGTTGTTAGCAGTAGCTGGAGGAATTTTGTTGATCGGTGTAGCTGCTTATGTCATGAAACAGCGAAAAAAATAAACGCACGGTATCCTTTTGATAAGGTAGAACAATTAGTTGAGGAAAGTAAAAAAAGAAGGAAGTGAGACGTCAATTCGTCCCGCTTCCTTCTATCATTTTTATAGATGAGATCCCACTTGCTGTGTTTGTTTGGCTGTTCTTATTTCTTGAAGTAGGACAGCTTTTTCACAACCTCTGATATACGGTGTTCAAAAGCTTGCATCTGCGGTAATAAGCCCAACCAAACGAAAAATAGGAGGAGCTATTTTTGTTTGGCTGTTCTTATTTCTTGATGTAGGACAGCTTTTTCACAACCTCTGATATACGGTGTTCAAAAGCTTGCATCTGCGGTAATAAGCCCAACCAAACGAAAAATAGGAGGAGCTATTTTTGTTTGGCTGTTCTTATTACTTGATGCAGGACAGCTTTTTCACAACCTCTTACCAGATTCGCACTCTTTTTTCTGGCGCTAGATACATAGCATCTTGTTCTGTGACACCAAATGTTTCATAGAATTCATCAAGGTTTTTGGGTTGCACATTTGCTCGTAGTTTAGCAGGAGCATGAACATCGATTTGCAGTAAAAGTTGTTGGTATTCTTTTTTTGCTTTTGTACGCCAAATCGTTGCCCAATTGACAAAGAATTCTTCGATAGAAAGATCTGATTCTGTTTTTGCTGCTTCCAATGCACAGCTTAGACCGCCTGCATCCGCAATGTTTTCTGAAACAGTTAATTTTCCGTTTACTTTTCCGTCAGCAAAAGGCAGACCATCGAATTCTTCGATCATTGCTTGTGCTTTGTTTTGGAATTGTGCAAGATCTTCTTCTGTCCACCAATTGTTCAAGTTGCCATATTCATCAAACAAAGCGCCGTTATTATCAAATGCATGGGAAATCTCATGAGCGATAACAGCTCCGATTCCCCCGTAATTAGCAGAGCTTGATTGTTCTAGACTGTAAAACGGCGCTTGAAGGATGGCTGCCGGAAAGACGATCACATTCCGGAATGGATGATAATAAGCATTGACTGTATCAGCGCTCATTTCCCATTCTGAACGATCTACCGGTTTGTTCCATTTGCTGAAACGATCTTTTAATGTGAGTTTGCTGAAAGCAAGAGTGTTTGAAAGCAAAGTACCACCTTGATCTGCAGGCACTGTTTTGAATTGGTCGAATAGTGCTGGGATCTTATCGGGGTAACCGACTTGGATACCTAAGTTATTTAATTTTATGACGGCTTTTTCTTTTGTTGCATCCCCAAGCCAGTCATTTTCTTCTAGCCGTTTTTTATAAACGGCAATCATTTTTTTCACCATTTGCTCTACATCTTTTTTAGCAGCTTCGCCGAAATATTTTTTCCCGTAGTAATCACCAACGACTTGATCAAATTGACCAGAGGCAAGATAATACGCTGCTTTTTTCTGAGGCATTGCTTCGTCTGTTCCAGACAATACGCGAGAATAGATTCCGCTGACTTGGCGGAATTCTTCTGATAGATACCCACTAAGAGAACGTACTGTTTTAATAATCATCCAGCTTTTGAATAAGGGGAAATGAGCTTCTGTCAGGATGTCATTCAAATGATCAAAGTACACTGGATCAGTGACGATCACTTTATCTGGGGTTGTCCCAATCAAACCAGTGACAAGTTTTTTCAAGTCAAGTTTATCTGTGTATTGAATAAATGTGTCAAAAGATTGCGGATTATACATTTTGCTGTAATCTGCGTTTTCTTCTGCACTTTTTACATGAGGAGCAATCAATTTATCAAATTGCACTGCTTGTTCTGTGATTGCTTCTGCCTGACTTTTTTCTTTGCCAGCAAGCTCCAATAATTGAACCGCCATATCAAAGAAAACGCCCATTAGTTGTGCACCGTTAGGATGTTCTGGTGCATAATACGTCTTATCTGGAAGAAATAAAGAAGGCGGATAAGCAAAGAAAGCATTCGTCTGTGCATTCTTCATATCAGCATCTACATCTAGATTAAATGGCAATGGTAGTGTATCCAACAACCATTCCGGGAATTGCTCATTCAATTCGTCGAAAGACTGCAATGATTCAACTTTCTCGATTACAGGCTGAAGTGGTTGAGCATGCAACTCATTTCTTCGGTCATAATCGTTTGCCAGTTGATAATAAGCAAGGAAATGTTTCATTTTTTCTGAAGATACTTTTTCTGGATGGGCAAGCAGATCGTCTGTTTCTCCCATCAAAAGTTGGTCGATTCCGTCAACTAAGTCTTGGAAACCGCCTGTAGCTGGTTTATCTGCAGGGATTTTTGCTGTTTTTTGCCATTCTTCATTGACTGCTTCATAGAAATCTTGTTTCAATCGTTCTTTGTTCATTCATCGATCGCTCCTTTTTTGTTTCGTGTGCCCATTATCTTACAAAATGAAGGAATTAACAAATAGAACATAAAAAAATTTGAAAATTCGGACAATCAAACTGATTTGTTTTTTTCAATCGTTCACTTATAATGAAAAAAAGGAGGCGATCCCAACTGAAACAAGTAGTGGATAAACCTTTCTATTTTAAAGTAGATAAAAAAATCAAAAAATTAGCCAGCACCCAGCAACTACAGTCGAAAAAAAGCGAACGGCTTTTTTTAGCACTGATTTTTGAAGATCAAAGTTATGTGATCATCGATCAATCAGGACATCCGATAGAATATTCTCCAGCAGAATATACCTATCAAGAGGGCATTTCTCGTAGCAAATGGAGACTGCTCAATGAACCATCAATCGAGTTATCTCAATGGATCAACAGAAAAGAAGAGGTGCCTGTTTTGATCGAAGAAAAAAGGTCAGGAAAAGAACTCACAAATTGTTGGGTGGGATTGCCAGAAGAACGTTTTTTAAGGTATAAGAAATGGGCTACTCCTTCAGGTTATCTTTGCGGGACTTATGCAGCGGCGGTTTTACTTGCCTATTATCAAGACTATCGTAAAGAGTGGATGCTTCCCCTAGAGATCCGCAAGAAAAACACGTCTAACTCGATGGCATTGACAAAGGCGTTGCGTAGCCAAATCCAACCACTAGGCCTTCCTACGATTCCTTTTCAAGTCAGTACAGGGATTTCTAGTTTTTTAAAGAAGAATGGCAATCACGAGCGTGCAAGAGCAACTCTTCTAGGTTCATGGCAGCGAGCCACAAAACGTATACGTGAAGGCAAGCCTGTGATGATTGGAATCCTGAAAGTACTTGGTAGTACTTACGGCAATCATTGGGTGACGGCGTATGCTTATTTTGAAACTGAAACAGGAGAACGTTATTACAAAGTACACGACAACTGGGGGGACTATCATAAAGTTATTCCTGCTAGTTGGAGTAACGGAACAGTTTCACTTCCTTAAGAATTTGCTGAAATTAACAGAAAATCTTGGAAAAATATGTTAAACTATCGAAGAATAGAGAAGTTTTGGGGAGGACTACATGAGTAATAAGTATCAGGATGACACGTTGAAGATTTTTAGTTTGAATGGGAATCGTCCATTAGCTGAAAAAATCGCGAAAGTGTTTGGAACAGAATTAGGTAAAAGCGTCGTGAAGCAATTTAGTGATGGGGAGATTTCCATCAATATTGAAGAAAGTATCCGTGGGGATCATGTGTACATCGTTCAATCAACGAATGCACCTGTCAATGACTACTACATGGAACTGCTGATTATGATTGATGCAATGAAGCGAGCAAGTGCGAAAACGATCAATGTCGTATTGCCTTACTATGGGTATGCTAGACAAGACCGCACGGCGAAACCTCATGAACCGATCACTGCAAAATTGATTGCTAACTTGATCGAAGAAGCAGGGGCAACTCGAGTACTGACTTTAGATCTGCACACGGTTCAAGTACAAGGATTCTTTGATATTCCTGTAGATAATTTATTTACGATGCCATTGTTTGCTCATTATTACCGTCAATTAGGTCTGACGGGAGATGACATCGTAGTTGTGTCGCCAAAAAACAGCGGCGTTCAGCGTGCACGTAGTCTTTCAGAATATTTGAACAGTACATTAGCCATCGTAGACCATGCAGATGATGCTTCAACGGAGGGTGGTTATGTGATTGGTGATGTTCAAGGAAAGACATGTATCATGGTAGATGATATCTTGAACACCGGAGCAACGCTTGCACGAGCAGCAAATGTATTAAAAGAAAACGGCGCAAAAGAAGTATATGCCTGTGCGTCACATGGATTATTGTCCGATCATGCGAAAAGCATTTTAGACAATGCACCAATCAAAGATATTTGTATCACTGATTCTGTTTTCACAGAAGAAAATCGTCATCCGGAAAACTTAACGATCGTTACATGCTCAGAATTAATGGGTGAAGCGGTCAAACGCATCCATGAAAATACACCGATGAGTCCGTTATTCCGTCTGGAAGAAAAAGAATTCGAATAAGAAAAAAGACGAAAAACGAGAAGAAAGACTGCATCTTATTTTGGGCAGTCTTTTTTTCGCTACACTAAGTGCCTTCTAGGTAAAAGTAATCTCTTCTTTGGTATGTTCGCTGTTTTATGCTAGAATGTGCCTAGCGATAATTTGGAAGGGATGAATGAAGTGAAAACTATTTATTTGGATCATGCGGCAACTACCCCCATGCATCCGCAAGTAATTGAAGCGATGACGGCGATCATGCAAGAAACGTTTGGTAATCCTTCAAGCATACATGGGTTTGGCCGCCACGCGCATGAAAAATTGGAAACAGCAAGACAAATCATTGCAGATAGTCTGCAAGCAAAACCTCATGAGATCATCTTTAATAGTGGTGGAACAGAAGGGGATAATACAGCTATCTTAGAAACAGCGTTCTCGCGTCAAAAAGAAGGCAGACATCTAATCACTACAGCTATCGAACATCCTGCTGTTCTTAATACGATGAAATATTTAGAGACAAAGGGGTTTGACGTTACATATCTGCCTGTAGATGAAAAAGGGAATCTGTCGATCGAAGAGGTCAAAAAAGCGTTACGAGAAGATACGATCTTGGTCTCTGTGATGTACGGGAACAATGAAATCGGAAATTTGATGCCAATCAAAGAAATCGGTGAACTTTTAGCAGATCATCCAGCTTATTTCCATACAGATGCGGTACAAGCTTATGGAAACCAAACGATCCATCCAGAAGAATTAGGAATCGATTTATTAAGTATCTCTGCTCATAAAATCAATGGACCAAAAGGCGTCGGTTTCTTATATAAACGAGACGGAGTAAATATCCCTGCCTTGCTTTTAGGTGGCGAGCAGGAAGAAAAGCGGCGTGCAGGTACAGAAAACTTGGCAGGAATCTGGGGAATGGCAAAAGCAGTTGAACTGCTGTCACCTGAAGAACGTGAAGCACGTAACAACAAATATCAAGGATTCCAACAATTGATTCTTGATACATTAGAAGCAAACGACATCCCTTATCAAGTAAATGGTGATTTAACGAATAAACTCCCTCATGTGTTGAATCTTCGCTTGATTGGCGAAGCAAATGATTTGCTACTGATGAAGCTTGATCTGAACGGAATCGCTATTTCTACTGGTTCGGCTTGTACAGCAGGGAACATCGAACCTTCTCACGTATTAGAAGCGATGTATGGAGAAGATACGCCGATACTAAAAGAATCCATTCGTATCAGCTTTGGATTGGGAAATACTGAAGAAGACATCCATTATTTCCTTGATCAATTAGTTCGTGCTGTCAAAAAATAACTAATAAAGTCATTCTGATGTGGACAGATGTCTGAGAGAACGCCTTCATTTTTTAGGGAACTTAACTGAAAAACCTAGTAAAAATCAGGATAAACTTTTATAATAAAGAGAAACTAATTTTATCGAGGTGAAAATCATGGCATTTGAAACAACAGCAACTGTACTTGGCGCACCGATCAGCTATCGTTTGCATCCTGATGCAAAAAGATATACATTGCGTGATAATGGGTTTACAGAAACAAACGGAGGCAATTATCAATTGATCCGACCATTAGATGCAACGCCGCAAAGCAAAGAAGGCTTCAAACTGAAAATCACTGTATCAAAAGATATCCAAACATTGAAAATGTCGATTACTACAGCAAACGGACTGAAAGCAGTCAATATTTTCAAAGATCCGAAACAGAAAATGAGTCAAGATAAATTCTATTTTTTGATGGATGGGATGATCAGCCGAGGATTATTCGAAAAAGTCGAATAACCTGTGGATATAAAAAGACAACTAGTTTTGAAACGGCCTAATCGTTAGATCTCTAACTTTGAAAGGACGACACAAAATAGTTGTCTTTTTTATTTTTTCTGCTGTAAATCAGACTCTCGTCCACTCATCAATTGATTTTCCATGTTCATCCACTATTTCCAACCAACTATTTGTTCCGGCAAAGTACAACAGCAAGCTTGCCTCATTCACACTTTTTACGATGATATCTTCGATCGTGGTTGTGCCTGAAATCTTGTCTTTATAATCATCTCGTAGCTTTTGCCCATATTTTGCAGCATAACCTAATGAGCCGTCTTTATTTAAAGGAGGATCTTTGACGAGCGTCGCGCCTGCTTTGATCAGCAATTCATTTCGTTTGATCCAGTAAAGCGTTGCTTGACTTCCCCTGAAATCGACGGTAAAAGGAATCTCGCTGACTTCTTTTGACCAGCGATGACGAGCTTTTGCTGGTTTTTTCTTCGTATCTTCAGCGGCAGATGGCACGGAAGAATCGATTGGATAACCAAATGTACTTAGTATAGCAGCAATCTTCTCTTGGTGTTCTGCCATTTTCTTTCTAGCCGTTTCAGGAATCGAAGGAAACGATTCTTTGGCTATTGTAAGACCAGCTTTTTCTGCTTGTTCGGTGAGCATGTAGATCATATAATCGGCTTCTATATCCCAAGGAAGCTGGATCATGATGACGGTATCGATTGTTTCTGGTTGGACTGTTTTCCCAATTGCTGTACACACCTTTTGATGATAAAAGAGATAAAAAGCATTTTCTGGAAGCTTAGGCAGCTTGTGGCTGATCCAGATTGTACCCTGTGCCTGTTCAAGTACGATTTTGATTTCTTCAGGGGTAAGAGTGGTCTGAAAGTTGATTTTCATGACTGATGCCCTCCTAGTTTTTTCTTAGTTTAGCATGCTTGCTGATTTTTTTCTGCTAATTTTACTTTTTTAACAAAACTGAAAATATATAACGATGGTATTTGAACAAACAGCTAGGTTTCAAGGAAATAATCAAGTATAATTCTAGCTACGTAAGGACGATAAGTCTTAGAAAAAGTGGGGGAAGGATATGGGAGAAGAAAAGGAGCCGGTTTTACATTGGCGTAAAAATATCAACTTGTTTTTGACAGGTCAATTTTTATCTGGAATCACGAGTATGATCGTGCAATATGCAATCATTTGGTATCTGACGAAAGAGACAGGTTCAGCAACGATCTTGAGCTTTGCTACGTTATTAGGTATGATCCCGATGGTTTTGCTGAGTCCGTTTGCTGGTCCGTTGGTGGATCGTTGGGACAAAAAGCGATTGTTGATTTTGACAGATATCATTGTCGCATTATTTGCGATGGTCTTGGTAGTAGTCGGCACGATTTCTGACACATTTCCGTTGTGGCTAGTGTTTGTATCGTTGTTCATTCGTGCAATTGCTCAAACTTTCCAGATGCCGACGATCCAATCGATCCTTCCTACGATGGTCCCAGAAGAAGAGCTGACACGTATCAATGGACAGCTAGGCATGGTCCAGTCAGCGAATTTTATCATTGCGCCTGCAATAGGTGCGTTTTTATTTACAGTGATACCTATCAACTGGCTGATTTTGCTTGATGTGCTAGGCGCGGTATTTGGTGTGGGATTACTTGTTTTTGTGACGATCCCTAAGGTTATTTCGCAAGGAGAAACCATTCATTTGTTGACAGATACAAAATTTGGTGTGAAAAAATTGTACGAGAATAAAGGTCTTTGGCATATCATGCTCAACGGTGCTGTGTTCACGTTATTGTTTATGCCAGCTGCCAGTCTGTATCCGTTGATGACGATGGGCTATTTTGGTCAAAATGTAGGACAGGCGGGTCTTGTCGAAGTAGTCTATTCAGTAGGGATGCTTGCAGGTGGGGCGGTGATTGGCTTTTTTGGAAAATGGAAAGACCGGATGAAGCCGATTTTCATGGCTTATGTAGTCGTAGGTACCACGATTGGTGCTAGTGGATTGTTGCCGGGGACAACACAAGGATTCTTTTATTTTCTTTTACTGAATGCCGGGGCAGGTTTTGCCACACCTTATTTCAATACCTTACTGATGGCGATCATCCAACAGAGTTATGAACCGAACGTTTTAGGACGAGTCTTAGGTGTATTCAACTCATTAATGACTTTGCCAGGGCCGATTGGCTTAATATTTGCCGGCCCCTTGACAGATAAGATTGGTGTAGAAAAGATGTTTCTGATTGCGGGAATTGGTACGCTTTTATGTGGGATCATTTTATTTTTGACACCCGTTGCTCGAAATTATGATAAAGAATTACAGAAAAAACTGGTGAAAGAACACCGTGAACAAGAAAACGAATAGAAAAGGAGCGGTGATAAAAATTTTCTTTCTACTTGAAATCAAGTGGTTTTTTCACAGCTTTTTTAGATGTTATGAGTTGCTCCGATCAGCAATTTTGTTTACTCTAAGGAAAAGGGAGGCAGGAGAAACATGAATTATTTTACGAGTGATATGCACTTTTTTCATGAGCGTTTACTAGGAGAAAATGACTTTGCTCCGCGACTCTTTGCAAATGTAGATGAGATGAACCAACAGTTGATCACTAGCTGGAATGCAGTAGTAAAAGAAACGGATCACGTCTATCATCTAGGTGATCTTGCCATGCATCCGCAGTATGAAAAAGCAAATGCAGACATCTTAGAATTAGTCAGTCAACTGCAAGGAACGATTCACTTGATCAAAGGGAATCATGACAGTCGTGCGTTCTTCCGTTATTTAGAAAAAAACGATCCTGGACTTTCTGATGGCAGTCCCAAATTTTATTTTTATGACGTAGGTGCTATCGTGAAGTTCGACCATCAGCAATATTACTTGACGCATTATCCAATGTTACTCGGACCTAACGATACCATTCGAAACCTTCACGGGCATATCCATCATTATAGTGTACCCATTGAAAATGTCGTCAATGTAGGCGTAGACGCACCAGAAAGAGACCTTCTAAAAGAAAAACTGCCATTCGGTACGCCGTTATCCGAGCAGCAAATCAAAGAAATATATGAAGCAAAGAGGTCGTGAAAAAGCTGCCCTGCATCAAGTGATAAGAACAGGCAACCAAAAACAGCTTCTCGTGTTTTTGATTTGGCAGGACTTGTCCCCACAAATGCAAGCTTTTGAGCCTGCTACCCAATTCTGTGTCACAAGGAACAAAATGGAAAAGCAGTTCGCTGCATGTTATAAAAGAATTGAAGTACCTGATTTTCAAAAATAGGATAAAAAGTCGTCCCTTTTTGGCGCGACTTTTTATCCTATTTTTTAGTAATACAGCCATATGTTGTAAGGAGGAACTACAAAATACAGTACACGAATTTCCCTTGATCATTAACTGCTTTTCTGACCGTGGCAGTACCATCATTCAATTTCCTAACATCATTATCTATATTATTGGAATAGACGATCAGGGTGTTTTCTTTTGTGTATCGGTTTAGCCAGTCAATCGCATAATCCACTGACTGATTCACACCGATATGATAGAAATAATTCCCATAAATCGCTTTTGCTTCGTCCGTCATCGTGAAATCATGATTGAAGCCATAACCATTCCTGACAGAAGCAGCAGTTGTGAATGAACCATGGATCCTTAGATAAGAGGCATAGCGATATGTGCCATTCTCTAATTTCACTAGTACATAGAAGTTATTATAAAAATAATACCAACTTGGTGTAGCTCGATTATAAGAAACATCTGCATTGAAAGGATTCGGTCGCGTCATTTCGTATTTGTCATAGATACTGAGGTTCTCTGTATAGTCAAATCTTTGCTGAGTGAAGGCAGGCGGTGTATGGACGACTTGGTTGATATGATAAGGATTGACTGGATGTTTTTTCTTCGTGATTTTTGTAAAAGAACGATTATATCTTAAGTGATTGTTGTCAGTAGAGATATTGTTAGAATAAACGATCTCCAACGAACATTGGGTATAGGTATTGATCCAGTTCATCACATAGTTCGGAACATCATGATCTTCAATCGTCTCTGGAATAAGCGGGATATTCCTGTCAGAAAATTTGGCTCTTGCTTCGTCTGTTAAAAGAAAACGGGTGAACAGATCGAATTCTACGACGATCGTTCCAGAATGATTGCGCCCGAAAGTAAGACGTGTACTTGCATAAGGTCTCCCGTTAGTTTTGTCCGTGGCGATGAAATGATAATCATTCCTTAAGGTGTATGAGTTGGAACTGCGGCTAAAAATGAAATCTTCGTCGTTGATGATTGTCCCAGCGTTTGACCATTGAATATTCTCCAGATAGTCTTTGTAGTTTGCAAAAAAGGGATTGATTTTCTCGACTTTTTGAGAACGAAAAATATCATTAGGTGTGATTTCTGGTTCAGTAAGCCAATTTTCTACCTCTAAATTAATTCCTAGGAAATCAGGATTGTTTTTATCAGTTAATTCATCGATTCTACCATCAGGTGTTGCGTTCATATAAGCTGCCCACACAAGAAGAGAGCAATATCAATCTATTCTAGCTGAAGTCCGATCAGGTTCTACGAATAAATCTCTTACTTTATATCCCTTTCCCAATTGTCCATGCATAAATGAGATGGCTGCATTTCTTTGTGTCGCTGTCGCTTCTGGAACTCTTAAGATAGTTGATTGAGTATAATCGAAACGCTCATCATCCAAGACACCGTAAACAACGCCTCCAGCTTTTGTTTCAAGTATAGGACTATAATCAGTTGCTTCGATAGTTCGAATGTATGTGAAGGTCTCTGGTTTTCCATTGATGAGATGTGTCTCTTCATAAATGCCTTCTATGATCATCACATGATGAAGAAATACTGGAGTGATTCCAGCCCTTTTCCGTTCGAAAATGATATCTCCTGATTGAACGATATTCATCAGATCATATTTATGATAAGTCGGTACTTTTTAAAAAGTGATATTCTCCAAAGCATTTCCGATATTGAATGACCGGAGAGGCGGGGCTTTGGATAATTGTTCGGCTTCTTTACGAATGTAGTGCTCATTGACGGTGTTTAGGTAGTCACGCAATTGGTCTTCTTCGGAAATCGTGGAATTGAATGGTTGATTGTAATAATTCGAGGTGAATTCTTCAAATGTCTGATCAAAGGAAGCGTATTCATTTTTGAATTCTTCATAATACTCCTCCAATATCTGCTAGGTATCTGTATCAGCATGTACAGTCGTGATTGGGATGGCAAATGCGACGGCGAGTAAACAGGTAGTCAGAAACAATTTAATTTTTGATTTCAATGTAATCCCTCCTTGTTTTATGCTAAAATAATAACATATGAATCATTATGGTGGTAGCTTAAAAATAAAATATATTAGTTATTTAATCTAGGCATATATTGCACATAACACCAAAGAGTAAAATCAGCTATATCGATAATTGAGAACTGTTATCTTTAATGAAATAATTAGCGTTTAACTTAGGTTTTTTACGAATAAAATCAAAGACGTTATATTTTATTTGGGGTTAGATAGTCTACAGAAGATACAATTTCTTGGTAGAAATGAGTATTGAATAGGCGTGTTGATTTGTATATCTATTTATTTTACTGCGTTATTATATTTTTTTATTTGTTTATTTTTAAATAACAAATTGTGAGGTTTTTTGTTTAGAGTTTTTTTGAAGATAGACAAGTATCAATCAATTAGAAAGTAGATGTGTGGATGTTACCACTAAAAAGTAAGACGTGTACGATCATTTCAATAAGTCTGCTAGTGCTTTGTATAGCTTTGACTATTTTTTTCCTTCAATAAATTATAACGACGATGGGACTCGTATACGAATAATGTTTTGTATTTGGTTATTTGGTGGGTTAAGCCTGGTTTTTTCAACAAAAATCAATTCTAAATGTTTAAAAGCGATTGTTATAGTATCGAATTTGATATGTATCTTTAACTGGATCATTTTTGGTTGGTAAAAAATGGCGGAACGTTTCTGTTGTAAGAAAAAGAGGATTAAAAACAAAAGGAGAAAAAATGAAACTAACTATCAATTTGGTCGGGTTATGTATATCTATGTTACTGTCTGGCTGGTGTCTAGTGATGGCTCATTTCTATTATGGAAATAGTCTTCAAAGTGCAGCTTTAATGATTTTCATATCTTTCCCTGGCTTAGCAGGTCTTTATTTTTCGACAAAGATCAAATCTGCGAAGTTAAAATGGCTGTTGTTAGTCATCAATTATCTATTTGCTACATATTTTAATGTTTTCCAATTTCTATTTATTTTGTTTCAAACTTTTTGAAGTCAGCAACGAAGCAAACAATTAAAAAGGAGCGAGTTGAATGTTATCAATAGAAAGTAAGAATAGTAAGCGGGTATCAGTGGTTCTGTTAGTCTTCTGTATGATTTTGCTCAGCAGTCATTTGTATATTCGTCATGAAGTGATAGGGTTTCTGATCATTCAGTATTCATGTTGGATTTTAAGTGGTATCAGTTTAGCTTTTTCAAGAAGAATAGAGTCTAATCTATGGAAACTAGTGATTATTGTTTCTCATCTTCTTGTTATTTGTGGTTTGGGTATCGGATGGGTAGGTATATCAAGGCCGGATTGGTTGTTAGGATGCGTGTTGTATTTTGGAGCAGTTGCAACATTAGATTATCAAAAAAAGAAAAAAACATTCTATCTGTTCGGTCTAGGTCTACCGATGTTGATATCAATCAGTTTACTTATTTGGATCCATTATCTATTGGCTTTCTATTTAAATACTGACAGGATGTGGGTAATCATCGCTTTGTTGCTTTTCATGATGATTTCCGGCTTGATGGGTCTCTATTTCTCTACAAAACTTGAAGATAATCGAATAAAGTGGCTGCTATTAGGGATGAATTACTTATTTGCTACTTATTACAATATTGTTCTTTTGTTTTTCTTATGAATCGAAACTGCCGCTCCTCTTTTGATCATGAGAATCACTGGGGTATGAGGAAGGCGATGTATGAATGAATTAAAAGGAGCGAGTTGGATGCTATCAATAGAAAGTAAAAAAAGTAAGCGGGTATCGGTGGTTCTGTTAGTCTTCTGTATGATTTTGCTCAGCAGTCATTTGTATATTCGTCATGAAGTGATAGGGTTTCTAATTGTCCAGTATTCATGTTGGATTTTAAGTGGTATCAGTCTAGCTTTTTCAAGAAGAATGGATTCCATAAAAGTAAAATGGCTAGTGATTACTCTTCATTTTCTTTTGACTTGCGGAGTAGGGCTGTTTTACATCATTGGGTGGATCATCGGGTGGATAAGTTTACCTAGGTGGGAGTTGTTGTTAGTATGTGTGTTGTATTTTGGAGCAGTCGTAACATTAGACTATCAAAAAAAGAAAAAAACATTTTACCTGTTCGGTCTAGGTCTACCGATGCTGATATCGATCAGTTCGCTTATTGGGATCCATTACTTGTTGGCTTTCCATTCAAATACTATTAAATCTTGGCTTGTTATCCCTTTGTTGCTTTTCATGATGATTTCCGGCTTGATGGGTCTCTATTTCTCTACAAAACTTGAAGATAATCGAATGAAGTGGCTGCTGTTAGGGATGAATTATCTATTTGCTACTTATTACAATATTGTTCTTTTGTTTTTTTTATGAATCGAAACTGCCATTTCACTTTTGATCATGAGAATCACTGGGTATGAGGAAGGCAATGTATGAATCAATTAAAAAGGAGAGAGTTGGATGTTATCAATAGAAAGTAAAAAAAGTAAGCGGGTATCGGTGGTTCTGTTAGTATTCTGTATGATTTTGCTCAGCAGTCATTTGTATATTCGTCATGAAGTGATAGGGTTTCTGATCATTCAGTATTCATGTTGGATTTTAAGTGGTATCAGTCTAGCTTTTACAAGAAGAATGGATTCTATAAAAGTAAAATGGCTAGTGATTGCTCTTCATTTTCTTTTGATTTGCGGATTAGGGCTGTTTTACATCATTGGGTGGTTAAGTTTATCTAGGTTGGATTTGTTGCTAGGATGTGTGTTGTATATTGGTTTAGTAGAAATATTAGAATATAAACAGAAAGAAAAAGCATTTTTTTTGTTCGGTCTAGGTCTACCGATGTTGATATCGATCAGTTTACTTATTTGGATCCATTATCTATTGGCTTTCTATTTAAATACTGACAGGATGTGGGCAATCATCGCTTTGTTGCTTTTCATGATGATTTCCGGCTTGATGGGTCTCTATTTCTCTACAAAACTTGAGGATAATCGAATAAAGTGGCTACTTTTAGGAATGAATTATCTATTTGCTACTTATTACAATGTTGTTCTTTTGTTTTTCTTATGAATCGAAACTGCCGTTCCTCTTTTGATCATGAGAATCAATGGAGTATGAAGATAGCGCTGTTTTTTCCCTATGATAGGTTATGTATTCGAACGCTGATAATTAAGGGATGAAATTTTCAGAAATATGACGTATAATGTAAAATACTGAAAAGTTGCGACCTTCAACTCGTAGATGTTTCAGAATCTAATTGAAATGATGGTGATATCATGACAGACAACAGCCAAACACGCGTTGTCGTAGGGATGAGCGGCGGTGTCGACTCATCTGTAACAGCACTTTTATTAAAGGAACAAGGATACGACGTGATCGGGATCTTCATGAAAAATTGGGATGATACGGACGAAAACGGCGTATGTACGGCCACGGAAGATTATAAGGATGTAGCGAAAGTAGCTGCTCAAATCGGGATTCCTTATTATTCTGTGAATTTCGAAAAAGAATATTGGGACCGTGTATTTGAATATTTCCTAGCCGAATACCGCGCAGGACGTACACCTAACCCAGACGTGATGTGTAACAAAGAAATCAAATTCAAAGCATTCTTGGACTATGCAATGGATCTTGGTGCTGATTATGTAGCTACTGGACATTATGCGCAAGTCACTCGCGATGAAAACGGTGTGGTCCATATGCTTCGCGGAGTAGACAACAATAAAGATCAAACTTACTTCCTTAGTCAATTATCACAAGAACAGCTTTCAAAAACGATGTTCCCTCTAGGCGGTATGGAAAAATCAGAAGTGCGGGCAATTGCTGAACGCGCAGGCCTTGCGACTGCTAAGAAAAAAGATTCAACAGGAATCTGCTTTATTGGTGAAAAGAACTTCAAACAATTTTTGAGCAACTACCTACCAGCGAAAAAAGGCAATATGGTCACTCTTGACGGTGAAGTCAAAGGGCAACATGCTGGCTTGATGTACTATACGATCGGTCAACGTCAAGGCCTAGGAATCGGTGGCGGAGGAGATTCGCAAGAACCTTGGTTTGTCGTAGGGAAAGATTTAGCGACGAACACATTATACGTGGGTCAAGGGTTCCACCATCCTGCACTGTACGCCACAAGCTTGGATGCAAGTGAAATCCACTTTACGACGAATGAACCAATGCCAAAAGAATTCAAGTGCACAGCGAAATTCCGTTACCGTCAACAAGATGTTCCTGTGACAGTTCGCTTATTGGATGATAACCGTGCAGAAGTCGTATTCGACGAACCTGTACGTGCCATTACTCCTGGACAAGCAGTTGTATTTTATGACGGAATGGAATGTCTAGGTGGCGGTTTGATCGACCACGCATACCAAGAAACAAAAGTTTTACAATACGTTTAAGCGATATGAAATGAATCAAAACAGCTATGGCTAACAAAAGAAACATCTTTTCTTTTGGACAGCATAGCTGTTTTTTTGCAATAAATTAATTTTTATTCATTTTATACTTGTAATTTCAGTGAAAACAGTCCATAATATCCAATAATATGAATAAAGTTGCTTTTTGGTAAGCAAGAGCAGTTGCAAAATAAAGGATATCTTTTGCAGGTGGTTTGTTCAATTTTATAAGTGAAGGTGATGGAAATGGAAAAGAAATCGACAGGTATTAGTAAGTGGGGACTGGTTGCTCTCGTTGTCAGTTCGTCAATCGGAAGCGGTGTGTTTGGAATCACGAGTGATTTGGCTAGTTCTGCAGCCCCTGGGCCAGCAATCCTTTCATGGATAATCGTCGGGATTGGTATTTTAGCTTTGGTATTATCGCTGAACCATTTAGGAGAAAAACGTCCAGATCTGGATGGCGGGATTTTTGGGTATGCAGAAGCTTCATTTGGGAAGTTAGGTGGCTTCATTAGTGGCTGGGGCTATTGGTTGTCTGCGTGGCTAGGAAATGTTGCTTTTGCGACGATGCTAATGAGTGCCATGGGAGAATTTTTTCCGATATTCAAAGGGGGACAAAATGTTCCTTCTATTTTATTTGCAAGTCTTTTTATTTGGGGTCTGACTTTATTAGTAAACAATGGGATCGAAGGAGCGAGCGTGATCAATACGATCGTGACGATCTGTAAATTAGTGCCATTATTCCTATTTTTAATATTTGTATTTATCGCATTTAAAGTGAATATATTCACTACTGATTTTTGGGGCAACGTATCTGATAATCTAGTGAATGGATCAGGACAGCAAGGAACGATCTGGTTGCAGATCAAAGGTTGTTTGATGGTCATGATGTGGGTCTTTGTAGGGATCGAAGGTGCAAGTGTTTTAGCTAACCGCGCGAAGAAACGTTCAGAAGCCCAGCAAGCCTCAATCATTGGGCTGCTTTGTTTATTGTTTATCTATATCCTTGCTTCGATCTTGCCATACGGTGTCCTATCTCAAGAAGAGTTAGCAACTATTTCACAACCTGCTATGGCAAATATTTTAAAAGGAATCGTGGGAAATTGGGGAGCGGCACTGATCAATATCGGCTTGATCATTTCGATCATCGGTTCTTGGCTGTCTTGGACGATGCTCCCAGCAGAAACAACGATGTTGATGGCTCGAGACGGTCTGTTGCCGAAAGCTTGGGGAAAAACGAATAAAAAAAATGCCCCAACTTATTCGTTAGTTGTTACTGCCATCTTGACTAATCTATTCTTATTGACTTTCTTAGTTACTGATTATGCCTATCAATTTGCCTATTCTTTATGTACAGCGGCAATCTTGATTTGTTATCTGCTTGTCGGGATCTATCAAGTCCAGTTTTCTTTAAAAGAAGGAATCAAAAAACAAGTAGTGATCGGTGGGATTGCTGTAGTTTTTGAATTGATGGGAATCATTTTAGCAGGATTTTCTTATGTCCTTTTATGTAGTATTGCTTATCTTCCTGGTTTTTGCTTCTACTGGATCGCTTGTCGGGAAACCAACCATCAAATCACGGGAAAAGAAAAAGTAATGATTGGGCTGATTTGTGTGGCCGCACTGCTTTCAATCGGGTTGCTTGCTGTAGGCTGGATCAAGATATAAGGGGGAAAGAAACATGGAAATCGCAAATTTCGGTGTAGAAGAATGGCTAAATAAATGGGAGAAGAAAGCGGTATATGATATTGCACAAAGTTCGATCGAAGCATTGACATTAGACGAACTCGTTGGCTTAGACGGGACTAGCGTAAGTGAATTTTTCGAAAACCGCAAAAATGAACCATTGGACTATGGCTGGATCGAAGGATCAGATGCGTTCAAAGAAGAAGTCGCTTCTCTTTATCAAACCGTCGATCCAGAAAACATCTTACAAACGAACGGAGCGACTGGTGCTAATCTTTTAGCTCTATACGCGTTAGTGGAAGCAGGAGACCATGTTGTTTCGATGCTTCCCACTTATCAGCAATTATATGACATCCCCAAATCTTTAGGTGCCACTGTTGACTTTGTTCATTTGAAGGAAGAAGAAGATTGGCAGTTTGATTTAGAACAGCTGGAAGACTTAGTCAAACCTGAAACAAAGATCATCTGTTTGAATAGTGCAAACAATCCTACAGGCACATTGCTAGATCGGAAAACTTTAGAAAAAATCGCAGAAATTGCTCGTACAGTAGATGCATATGTATTGATAGATGAAGTATATGCGCCTTTAACGGATAAAGGTGAATTCTTGTCGATCGTAGATGTCTATGAGAAAGGTATAGCAACCAATTCCCTATCCAAAACCTACTCCATTCCAGGTATCCGTATTGGCTGGACAGCTACTGGACCTGAGTTGGCAGAGGTTTTTCGAAAATATCGAGACTACACGATGATTTGCGGCGGAGTCCTGTCAGATGATCTTGCTGTACATGCATTGAAGAACAAAGAAAAAATCTTGGAGCGAAACAAAAAGATCATTACAGAGAACCTTGCGATTTTAAAACAATGGGTAGCAAATGAACCGAAAGTTGAACTTGTCGCTCCCAATTACGTCTCTACTTCTTTCATCAAATTAGCCATCGAAGAAGATGACCAGACATTTTGTATCAATTTATTAGAAGAAACAGGAGTACTATTAGTACCAGGAAGTGCCTTTGATTTGCCGAAGCATGCCCGACTAGGTTACTGTTGTAAAAAAGAAACCTTGGAAAAGGGATTATCCCTCTTATCTGAGTTCTTGAAAAAACAGGCCTAAACAAAAACACTGCAAGGACAGTCTGTGACAACTGTTCAAGCAGTGTTTTTCATTTACGCTTATTGTCTATGAGAAGGAGAGTGCTCTGAAGATATGGAGACTCCTGAAGCTTTTTCTTCTGCAGTTTCTTGCTGATGGATCTCTTGTGTATTGTGTCGTACAAGCAAGAAGTTGACTAAAACAAGAAGAGAAGTCGAAAGAAAGACGCCACGATAACCAAATGCACTGGAAACACTGGAGCCGATCATAGGTCCTACTACGTTACCAGTTGCTTGGAAAGATTGGTTATAACTGAAGATCCGTCCAGCAGCTTGATGAGGCGAATATTTTGTGATCAATGCTTGGACAGCAGGGAGCAGACAAGCATCAGAGATACCAATCAAAAAACGTAAGGCAGCTAATTGCCAAACATTCGTGACGAATGCCATTGGGATATAAACCAAAATCGCAAAACCCAAACCAATCGCAAGTATTCTTTCACTCCCAATCTTGTCACCTAAGCGACCAAATCTTGGAGCGGCTATCAAAGTAGCAATTCCAGGTATCGAAGCGATGATTCCGCTGATCAACGTAACATTCCCATGTCCATGCAGCAATTGACGAATGTACAGACTGATGATCGGACTGATGGAATTGTTGGATGCTTGAATGATCATCGTTGTGACGAACATACCGATGACGACGTGTGGATATTTCAAGTCTTTGAAAATCTGTTTGGCAGAAACCATGTTTTCTTTTTTCACTGGAACAAATTTTTCATGGACGAAAAACAGACTCAACAAGAAGACGAAAAATAAGATGATCCCTGTAATGAAAAAGGTAGGGCGATAGCCAAACGCTGAAGCAGAGATCCCGCCAAGAAGCGGTCCAAGTAATGTTCCTGTAACAGAACCAGTTGCTAAGGTTCCAAGAACTTGACCACTTTTTTCTTTTGGCGTCCCAGTTGCGACAAGGGCAGTGGCATTACTGATATAACCAGAAAAAATCCCTTGAAGCAGACGCAATGCGACTAATTGATACACACTAGTCACGCAGCCCATCAAAGAAATGACGATTGCCATTCCTAATGAAGCACGCAGCAGCATCAATTTTCTTCCTTTTTGGTCGGCTAATTTCCCCCACCAAGGAGAGATCAGCGTAGTCACCAAGAAAGTAGATGAAAAAGTCAATCCGCTCCAAAAGTTCAATTGTGCCGTACTATAATTACCTAACGTATCTATGTAAAGTGACATAAAAGGCATGACTAAACTAAATCCGATACCAGCCATAAATGTTCCAAACCATAAGACAAACAAGTTTTGTTCCCAAGTTTCTCTTTTCCTAAATAATTTTTCCTTTATTCTTGCAGCCAATTAGACTCCTTCTTTCTGAAAATTTTCATCTACGACTCTTTATTATAAACTACAATATGTAGTTTATCAATGAAAGTCTCTTTTTTCTCGTTCTTTTTCGTGGTAAACTGAAAGAGTGAAGGATTTATTTTATGAGAGGAAACATGGAAATGAAAAAAAGAAATCTGTCTCAAGAGAAAATCATCGACTGCTTTCGAGAACTAGCAGAAGAGATGGATGTTCAGCAAATAACCTTTCAGCATTTAGCAAAACGCTTGGATATCAAGGCTCCCTCGCTGTATAACCATTTCAAAAATATTCGTGATGTCAAAACAGCGTTAACAGCAAAACTTCTGCAGGAACTTAATGACCAGCTGCGTCGGGCTCTTGTGGGAAAAAGCGGTCAGGAAGCACTGCAGATCTATGCAGAAATTTATCGATCCTTTGCTTTTTCAAATCAAGCAGTGTATGAGTTGCTGATCAGTGTACCCCACACCAATGAAGCAGTTTTATTAGAGGGAATCCATGAAACGAACCAGATCATTTTGCAGATCTTTGAGGCTTTTCAATTAACGAAAGAAGAAAAAGTCCACCGAAGCAGAGAATTACGTAGTATGATCCACGGCTATCTTTCCTTGCGTTTTTTAGGATACTTTACAAAAGAACCGACAATCGATCCAGAGGACAGCTATTTTTGGATGATCAATGACTTTATCGCTACTTTGCCTTAAACAATCAGATTCATTGGTATCATTTTCAAGATGTTCATTAAATGATCCTTTTATAAGAGAAAATTCTTGCAACTTTCTTGAAAAGTGACTAAGATGAGTCTAGAAAAGCTGAAAGAAGGAGCACGAGTATGTATCAAGTAATTACCATGTTCGGGGACAATGAGCCTTGGTGGTTTTTTGAAGACTGGGAAGAAGATATTGAAGCAGAAGAAACATTCGAGTCTTTTGAAGAAGCACGACAAGCGTACGAAAAACAATGGATCGCGATCCATCAAAATTATGAATATATCAATGCAAAAAGCAACTTTCTCAGCGCCTTTTGGAATGACGGAGATGAGCGCTGGTGTGAAGAGTGTGACGATGATTTACAGCAATACAAGGGACTTGCGTTGTTGAAAAATCATCAGCCCATCACAGTAGAAAGCAGAAAGGAATTTTATGAAACAACTAATTCTAGCGGAAAAACCAAGCGTTGCGAAAGACCTAAGCAAGGTGCTTGGTGCTAATCAAAAGCACAAAAATTATTATGAAGGACCCAAGGTGATCGTTACTTGGGCCCTTGGTCATTTATTAGGATTGAAAATGCCGGAAGATCTGAATAAGGAATGGCAGAGCTGGCAAATGGACACGTTGCCGATGATCCCTAAAAAACTAGGAATCAAACCACTTCCTAAAACAGGACATCAATTAAAAGCAATCAAGCAGCTGGCTCAACGAAAAGATATCTCAGAAGCAGTCATTGCGACAGATGCCGGAAGGGAAGGAGAACTTGTTGCTCGCTGGATCTTAGAGTATGTGCATTTCAATAAACCAGTGAAGCGGTTATGGATCTCTTCTCAAACAGATAAAGCAATCAAAACAGGATTCAAGCAACTAAGACCTGCAAAAGAATATGATGCATTGTATGAATCTGCTCTTGCCCGGGCAAAAGCGGACTGGCTGGTAGGATTGAATGTGACCAGGGCCTTAACTGTGAAGTATGCGGACAATTTATCAGCAGGCCGTGTGCAGACACCGACACTAGCATTAGTGAGAGATCAAGAAAAGAAAATCGAACAGTTCCGTCCACAAACGTATTTCACGATCACGTTGCACGCTGGAAAAGAACAAGCCAAAATGGTTCAAAAAAATCAATTTGCTTTAAAAACACAAGAAGAAGCACAAAAACTTGTTCAATTGATCAGTACAAGCAAAGGAACTGTCACAGAAGTCCAAGAAAAATTAAAAACGGAATCTGCGCCGCTGCCTTATGATTTAACAGAGATCCAAAGAGAAGCCAATCAACGCTATGGCTATTCTGCAAAGAAAACATTAAGTCTTGTACAAAGTTTATATGAGACCCATAAAATCGTTACTTATCCGCGTACAGACAGCAAATATCTGACAAACGACATGAAAAGTACGATGAACGAACGACTGCAAGCAGTCAGCGACTTTGCTCCTGAGGTCAAGCAGTATTTGAAAAACGGAGCCATCGTCCAACAGACAAAAGTATTCCAAGACAATAAAGTGACCGATCACCATGCGCTTTTGCCAACTGAAAACCGAGCACGTTATGAAAAACTAAGTAATGAAGAGCAAAAAATCTATCAGATGATCGTCGCTCGTTTCTTAGGCTTGTTTGCTCAACCACACAAAGTCAGTCAGACAAAAGTCACGGTTGAATTTGGTAAAGAACAATTCATTTTCCGACAAAATCGTGTCGTCCAAGCAGGGTGGAAAGGCGAAACGGAATCTGAAACGGAAACAGTCAAATGGGAAAAAAGAATGCGGATCAATCCTGATTTCACCATCAAAAAAGAATTATCTGCACCGCCTAAACCATTGACAGAAGCAAGCTTGCTTGGACAAATGGAAAAATACAGTCTGGGAACCCCGGCTACTCGTGCAGAGATCATTGAGAAACTGATCAAATCAGAGCTGATGGAACGTACCCCTCAAGGACTGCAAGTATCCCCTAAAGGTAAACAATTATTAGTATTAGTCAACCCATCTTTAGTGACACCGGATCTGACAGAGAGCTGGGAAAAAGACCTTGAAGCGATTGCTGCAGGAAAGAAACAAGCAGGAACCTTCTTGAATGGAATCGAAAAAGAAACAAAACGCTTGGTGAATGAAATCAAATCAAGCAAACAAGAATATCAAGATTTCTCGATCACCCAAAAGAAATGTCCAGAATGTGGGGCCAATCTGCGTGAGAAAAACACACGAGACGGCAAAATTTATGTCTGCACCAATTCAGATTGCAGCTACCGCAGAAGAAAAGATCCGAAAGTCTCCAACCATCGCTGCCCACAATGTCACCGGAAAATGGAAATCATCGAAGGCAAAAATGGTGCTTATTTCCGTTGTAAATACGACGGAACGACAGAAAAAATGCTTGATAAAAAAGAGCAGAAGAAGAAAATGACCAAACATGAAGAACGTCGCTTGCTGAAAAAATATGCACAGGCAGAAGAACCAGAAGAAAGCCCATTAGCAGCAGCACTAAAAGCGGCAATGAAGAAGTAAGAAGATGGCGGTTGTGACAGAAGTGGTCAGCTTCAAGAAATAAGAAGGAATTTACGAAAATTGCTTTTCAAATTTTTGTAACATTTCGGCTTATTTTTCGAAGAAGCTACTTCTGGAACACCGTATATCAGAGGTTGTGAAAAAGCTGTTCTGCATCATCCTGCATCAAGTAATAAGAATAGCCAAGCAAAAACAGCTTATCATGTTTTTGAATTGGCTGGATTTATTACCGCAGATGCAAGCTTTTGAACACCGTTTGTTCGGAAAGAGGGACTGTGACAAGATTTTTGTCACAGTCCCTCTTCATTAAAAAAATGTTTACTTCATTTGACGTATATTATTGGTGAGGCTTCAATTCATTTGGCTTCACTTTTTCTGTTTCTCTAATAATATAAACAGGACGTTGTTTCGTTTCTAAGAAGATTTTTCCGATATATTTCCCGATGATTCCAAGACATAACAGTTGGATTCCGCCGATGAATAGGAAGATCGAGACCATGGAAGGCCATCCTGATGTAGGATCACCAAACAGCAATGCCCGCAAAATAATGAACAAGATCGCAATACCAGAACCGACACAAGACAAAGCGCCGATAAATGAAGCAATCGTCAATGGCGCATCGGAGAAGTTCACGATACCATCAATCGAGTAGTTGAACAATTTCCAGAAGGACCAAGATGTTTCACCAGCTACACGTTCGCGGTTTTCATAAGAAATATATTCTGTTTTGAATCCGACCCAACTGAATAATCCTTTTGAAAACCGGTTGTATTCTGTTAGTTCTAGGACAGCATCCACCATTTGTCGGGTCATCAAACGGAAATCACGAGCGCCATCGACCATTTCTGTATCGCTGATTTTATTGATCAACTGGTAGAATTTTTTCGCAAAGAAACTGCGGATTGCAGGCTCACCTTCACGAGTCGAACGCCGGGTGCCGACACAATCGATATCAGAAGTAGTGATTCGTTCAATCATCTCAGGAAGCAGTTCAGGCGGATCTTGCAAATCAACATCCATAACAGTCACTAAATCTCCTGTAGAAGCTTGTAATCCTGCGTATAGAGCCGCTTCTTTCCCGAAATTTCTGGAAAATGAGACAAAGCGGACATAAGGATAAGCTGCAGCTAGCTTCTTGATTGCTGCTAACGTACCGTCTTTTGATCCATCGTCAATAAATAAATATTCGAACTCATGGGCACCTTTGAATTTTTCAACCTCATCAAAAAAAAGAGGAACCGTTTTTTCTTCATTGAAACATGGGACAACAATTGATACTTTCATCGTTTCTATCCTTTCAATCGTATGTTTATATATGGTTTACATTCAAAATTTAATAAACCTTAAATAACACCTTTTAAATTTGATTTTACGTAAAAGAACAGGTATTCTTTTGGTAAACTACCGTATTTAGTTTACCATGTTTCCTCGGTTTATCAAACTTTTAAGAACAATTTTCAGTAGTTGGCAAGTAGTTTCGGACAGAGAAAAAGGAGGAAGCTCCAGTCTGTTGACCAGGAGCAAACAAAATGAAAATACACACACCTATCGGCTTTTTATGGTTAGATGCAGATGAATCCGGGTTGACTGCCGTATCTTTTCAGCCAATTTCAGAAAGCGAATCAGCGAATCAGCAAATTTTAACGCGCACACAGGAACAGTTTGAAGAATATTTTGCGGGAAAAAGAAAAGAATTTGAAGTTCCTTTATCTATAAAGAGAGGTACGCCTTTTCAGCAAAATGTCTGGAAAGCTTTGTCGACCATTCCTTATGGAGAAATCCGAACGTATAAAGAAGTAGCCGTTGCTGTCGATAGTCCGAAAGCTGTGCGAGCGATTGGACAGGCAAATCGAACCAATCCATTGCCAATCGTTATTCCTTGTCATCGAGTGATCGGGCAAAATGGAAAACTGACAGGATATATGGGAAACGCAACAGATGGAGTCGAAATCAAACGCCAATTGTTGCTATTAGAAGGGTATCTGCAAAATTAAAAAAACAGTTGTGATTTTAACATTGTTCCATGCGAGAATCACAACTGTTTTTCGTGTTCATTCTAAAGTTTGATTAGCCAAATAAATAGTAAAGCCATCACTGTTTGGAGAAGCCCGACAGCCAATCCGTAAGATAAGAAACGTGTACCTTCTTTCATGAATTTTGCAAAGTCTAAACGTAGCCCAATTGCCGCTAAAGCAGTGATCTCAAACCAGCTACTGATAAAATGTGCCGATTGGTCAATAACTACAGGTAAAGAAAACAAACTGTTGACCAAACAAAAGATCACAAACCCTAATACATACCAAGGAAGAGGTAATTTTCGTTTTTTCTGCGTATCAGTCGGTGTTTCAAACAGAGCTGGTTGTTTCTTGTGCATGAATTTTTCAAACAAATAGACAACAACAACAAGCATCATGATACGTAGAATCTTAAACAACATGGCAAATTCGACAACAGAACTGTCAAGCAAACTTGCACCAGCGACTACTTGACCCACAGATTGGAGTGTACCACCCAAAAGTGCGCTTTTTTCAATGAGATTTCCGCCGAATAGCTGTAATCCAAGAAAAGGGAGGGTCAACATCATCACAGTACCTAGTAGATTGACCAGTGTGATGATCTGTCCTTTTTCTTCCTCTTTTGCATGGATGGAAGGGGCGATCGAAGCAATAGCAGAAGAACCACAAACAGCGTTTCCTCCAGCCATCATCAAAGAAGAAGTATCGCTGAATTGCAGTTTCTTACCAATCAAGTAAGCACCGATGATAGTGATTGACATCTGTAGTAACACAAAAACAATTCCTTTTACACCAATTTGAGCAATCGTTTGAGCGGTGACAGTTGCACCTAGTAAAAAAACAGAGAATTCCAATAGTTTGCTTTCAGCGAATTTTGTGCCGATTGCTAGAACAGGCTGTTTAAAAAAAGTATTTCCTAATAAAATACCCAATAAAATAGCAATAGTCGCTCCACCTAACTGTGGTAGATAAATAGCAAGAAGCCGGCTGACGGCAGCAATGGCAAAAGAAAGCAGTAACCCGGGCAAAATCTCGCGGACCGCTGAATCCTTTACAGATTTTATTGGATGTGACAATGATTTCATTTGATTGGTTCCTTTCGTCAATAAATACTAAAAGCATACTCGAACATAGTAGCACTAAACCAGTATTTTGACAAAAGAATAAGAGGCCGTGACAAAAGTCTTGTCACAACCTCTTGTTTCGAATAAACGGTGTTCAAAAGCCAGTTTCTCGGTATTAAGCCCAACCAATTCAAAAACATGAGAAGCAGTTTTTGTTTGGCTGTTCTTATGACTTGATGCAGAACAGCTTTTTCACAACCAATCGAATCAATTATGAAGCGATTTTTTTAGAAACAAATTTTCCATGCTTGCTATGTTCTTTAGTTAAGAAACGTACGTAATGAGCAAGCACGTAGAAGACAACTACACTTGCAAACAGACATTCCGCAATTTTTAAGAAATCTAATACGCTACTATAAATACCTAAACTGTTGAAGTAATGAACAGTAGTAAATAGAGCTGTTGCAGAGATAACAAGTGGGAACGTAAAGGCTGCGTAGCTTGGATAAAAACGAAGCTTGAACAAGCGTGGCAGCATAGACAGCACAACGAAATACAATACTTGAGATAAAACGAACAACGCTACGACAAGATAAAAGTTAGGTTCTGCAAAGTTTTTCAGGTAACCTGTCAGGCAAAGAGAACCAGGTGCTGCAACGATCGTAATCAGCGGACGTGTCGGATGAGCCATATTTCTTACGAAAAAGACGCGTTTGATGATGATTGGCAATAAGAACGCATAGCAGACCAATGAAATCCAAAAGAAGATTTTTCCAATAAGTGGGAAGAAGTTCCCAGCAGTTACAGTGATGACCCCAAACCCAACATAAATGATAAACCAGCTTGGATAAATTGCTTCAATAGAAAGATCAGCTTTGATGACATGGTGATAATTGAAATAAAAGACCAGTATCACTTGGAAAATAACTGCGCACAACCAAATGAATTTGACAATCGGTGCAATACTTTCATATGAAACAAAATAAGTACAAATAACCATGAGTGACATCGTAAAAGTTGGTGAAACGGAGGCGATGATCGGATCATGCAACGTTTGTTTCGTATGCTCAAATAAGATAAACAATTTAACAAAAATGAATATCATAAGAATCATTGAGATACCGCCAGTTAGATTGCCTAAAGCAACATGGTGATAGTCTTTAAACAGATTTCCAAGGGAAGCTAACCCAAGGATCAACCCGCAGATCGGGATCGGAATAATTTTCAAAAAGTTCTTCATATATATATTCTCCTTTTTATTTAATAGATTTTAGTACCAAGATGAACGAATACATTGTAAAATGAATAGGTCTGTATGATTACGAGCAAAGCAGACAGCTGTTTGCCTTTGTCTGAGTTACTAGTTGGATCAGCAACTGTTTTGTTGTACATTTCTATTATAGATGGTTTTTTGTATATTTAAATCAAATAGTTTTTATAGTAATTATCATAAAAAGTTATGGAAGTGGTACCATGTTTAAGTTATTAACGACTTTTCGAGCAGTATATGAAACAAGAAATTTTTCTAGAGCAGCAGAAGTACTGTTTTTATCTCAGCCAGCCGTCTCGAATCAAATCAAACAATTAGAGCGGGAGTTGAATATTGATCTTTTTCAGCGTAATGGCAGAAAAGAGATGCTTCCAACCAAGCAAGCCGATTTATTATACGAGCGGACGCTGGTTTTATTAGAAGAATGGGAAGAGACCCAGCAAAAATTGCTCAATGAACAAAATGAAGAAGAAGTATGTCGGATCGTTGCTTCCCACACATTTGCTGTCTATCTTTTACCTCAGTTGATGAAACATCTGATCAAAAGGTTTCCTAAAGTGCATTTTGAAATCGAGATCGCGAATTCACATGAATCATTAGAACAAGTAGCGAAACATGAATCCGATTTTGGTTTTATCGAAAAGCCATTAGAGACTTCCGGCGTACAAAGGTACTCTTTGATGGAAGACCAGCTAGTCATTGCTGGGGACCCAAAAAGTAAATTGTGGCTTGTAAGAGAAGCAAATTCTGGCGTTTTTCATTACACGCAACGTTATTTTGAAGAAATGAACATCCAAGATAAGAAAATGATCGTGAAAAGCAATGATGTGATCGTTGCGTTGCTGAAGGAAGGCATCGGACGCTCGATTTTATCTAAGCGATCTGTGCCAAAAGACGTGCCAATGATTCCGTTGAATTTCCATCGGTATTTTTATTTCATCCAACGAACCAATCTGGTTTCTGATCAGCTGTTAGAGATTGCTGAAGAGATCCTTCGATACAATGAAAGCACAGAAACTTCTCACAGCGAGGAGAATCTCAGCTGATAGATAATTGCATGTATCAAAAAAAGTTCTATGATACACTAAAGATAAGCAGTAGGCTTTTGCCCTTCGTTTGCTCAAGCAGCTGCACAAACGGAAAGTTAATTTTTCCCAAATGTCTGTGGAAAGACTTTCCATTATCTAACTGGACCGCTATAATAATCAGCAGTATGGTTTTTAAGAAAAGGGATGAAACATGGAAAAAAAATTAAAAGCTTCGAACGATAATCGTATTGATTATGGCGTGATTTTACCAGTCTTTCTGTTATGTTTGATTGGTCTGCTCTCATTATATGTAGCACTTAGCCATGATCCGAACAATCCAGCAGTCTTGAAAGGCGTAGGGATGCAAGTTGTCTGGTATTTAGTTGGGGCGGCAGCAATCGTCGTCATCATGCATTTGAATTCCAAATGGATTTGGAAACTGACTCCTTACCTTTATGGCTTGGGGTTAGTAGTAATGGGACTCTTACTTGAATTCTATGACAAGAATTTAGCCGATTCTACAGGTTCTAAAAACTGGTTCCGATTCGGTGCGTTCACTTTCCAGCCAGCAGAGCTAATGAAGATCGCGTATATCTTGATGATGGCGCTGATCGTGACCAAACATAATACGCAAGTAAAAGAACGGACGATGAAATCGGACTTTTGGCTGATTGGGAAGCTCTTGATCGTGACGATACCGGTATTAGCATTGATCATGGCTCAAGATGACTTTGGAACGATGCTCGTCTTCCTTGCCATCTTCGGCGGGATATTCTTGATGTCTGGGATCTCTTGGCGTATCATCGCCCCTGTAGTGATCTTGGCAGTAGTCGTTGGTGCAGGAACGATTTTCTTAGTGACGACTGAAGGCGGAAGAGACTTGCTTTACAAAGTTGGTTTCAAATCTTATCAATTTGCACGTATTGATTCATGGCTGGATCCTTTCCATGATACGTCTGGGATGAGTTATCAGCCGGCACAAGGACTTTTGGCAATCGGCACCGGTGGCTTGTTTGGTAAAGGATTCAATGTAAGCAATATTTATGTGCCTGTTCGTGAGTCCGATATGATTTTTACCGTTATCGGTGAAAACTTCGGCTTTATCGGTGGTGCATTCGTCATTTTCTTGTATTTTATTTTGATTTATCGTATGATTCGGGTATGTTTCGATACGAATAATGAATTTTACGCCTATATCGCAAGCGGTTTGATCATGATGCTGCTGTTCCATGTCTTTGAGAACATTGGAGCAAACATCGGATTACTTCCTTTAACAGGGATCCCATTGCCTTTCATTAGCCAAGGAGGATCTTCGATTTTAGGGAACATGATCGGTATCGGGTTGATATTATCGATGAGATACCAAAATGAAGCACCTGCAAGATCTTCAAGGAGGTAAGAAAATTGTACACCTTTTACTGGTACCCGAAATGTTCAACATGCAAAAAAGCCAAAGCGTGGTTAGACCAGCATGGCGTTAGTTATCAAACTGTTGATATGATCAAAGAAGTGCCGAAGGCCTCAACGATTGAGACTTGGCTAGAAACGAGTCAAGTACCGATCCGTCGCCTGTTCAACACAAGCGGGATGAAATATCGGGAACTTGGACTGAAAGATCAAGTAGGCGAGTTTACGGCTTCAAAAGCAAGCCAAGTCTTATCGACAGATGGCATGCTGATCAAGCGTCCGCTGATCGTGCAAGAGGACCAGCTTGTTGCAATTGGATTCAATGAAAAAATTTATGAAGGAGAACTGATATAAAATGGCAGGCAAACATTTGAAGAAAAAGGACAACCTTTGGATCTTATTTAATGGAAAAGAATACTGTGTTGGTTTGACAAATGAAGCGCAAGAAGAACTGGGAGACATCACGTTTGCCAATCTGCCAAAAGCAGGACAATCGCTAAAAAAAGATGAACCTCTGATCGAAGTCGAAGCGGAAAAAGCGGTCAATGAATTTGCTAGCCCGCTAACGGGTACAGTTTCTTCTGTGAATGATAAAATCGGTGAAGATATCAATATCTTGAATGATTCAGATGAAATGAATGCGTGGATCTTAAGTTTCAAAGATGTTGATCCAAAAGAATTTGACGAATTATAAAATCGGAAAATCACTTGAAAAAAGTTGACACTGATTCTTCCAGTTGCTATAATCATAAGCAATCCTATATGAAATGAGAAAGCTTTGAAAAGAAGAGTACATGTCACGGACGTTTGAAGAGAGCCCTGTTTGCTGAAAATGGGTAACGAAAATGAGATGGAAGATGGTCTTAGAGCAGAGTAAGCGAGCGTAAGCAAACTTACTACGGGAGTGCCCGTTACAGCGCGACAGTATACGGAAAGAAGCTAAGTCCAAGTACTGGAAGAGGCTGTTATTGCGAAGTAACAGTAAATCAAGGTGGTAACACGGAAGTTCAAGCTTTCGTCCTTTTGCTTAAGGCAAGAGGGCGAAGGCTTTTTTGTTTGAAAAATCATAAGAGAAAGATGTGAATCGCATGTCATTAATCCAACTAACGAATGTCAAAAAGACATTCAATGGGAAAAACGGAAACATCCAAGCCGTCAATGACGTTTCACTAAACGTTGAAAAAGGGGATATTTATGGAATCGTCGGTTATTCTGGCGCAGGAAAAAGTACATTAGTCCGTCTCCTGAATGGACTCGAGCTTCCCACGAGCGGCGAAGTGATCGTAAACGATCAAGATATCACAAAATTAAAAAACAAAGAATTACGTACATTCCGAAAGAAAATCGGTATGATCTTCCAGCATTTCAACCTGTTATGGTCAAGAACTGTACTTGAAAATATCCAGCTGCCGTTGGAATTAGCTGGTGTACCAAAGAGCAAACGCAAAGAACGAGCAGAAGAATTGTTGCGTTTAGTCGGGTTAGAAGGACGCGGACAAGCGTATCCTTCACAACTTTCCGGCGGACAGAAACAACGTGTCGGTATCGCACGAGCATTGGCAAATGATCCTGAGATCCTGCTTTGTGATGAGGCTACGAGTGCATTGGACCCGCAAACAACAGAAGAAGTATTAGACTTATTGTTAGCAATCAATAAGAAATTGAATTTGACCATCGTCTTGATCACACATGAAATGAATGTGATCCGCAAAATCTGCAACAAAGTCGCTGTGATGGAGTTGGGGAAAGTCGTAGAAGAAGGAGACGTGTTGACTGTCTTCAGACAACCGAAAAAAGAAGTAACCAAACGTTTTGTACAACAAGACATCGAACCAGAAGCTGATTCGACAGAACTATTAGCTGAACTCATCAAAGAAAATCCAAGCGGCCGTTTGGCAACTTTGACCTTTAGCGAAAGAAATGCCAACGAACCAGTTATTTCCCAAGCGATTCGACGCTATAACATTGATGTCAACGTCGTATACGGGAAAATCAAACAAGTAAAAGAAGGTTCCTTTGGTTCATTGACTGTCTTGATGACAGGTGAAACCAAAGAATTAGATCAAGCAGAAGTGTTCATTAAAGAACAAGGAGTAGGAATTGAGGTGATCCATCGTGGATAAAAGCTTTTCAGAAACATATCTAGATTTTAAACAAATCAATCCGGAAACGATGAATCAGGCTATCCTTGATACACTATATATGACATTGATCTCAATGGTCTTAGTGACGATCATCGGATTAGTTTTGGGATTGATCCTTTACTCTATTGGACGCAAAAACAAACCGTATGCTCGAATCATTTACGGGATCGTATCGATCATCAGTAATATTTTCCGGTCAACACCATTTATGATCCTGATGGTTTTGATCATTCCATTTACTAAAGCAATCGTAGGCACTATGCTAGGTGCGCAAGCAGCCATTCCAGCTCTTGTTTTATCCGCGGCACCATTTTATGCCCGTCTAGTAGAGATTGCTTTTCGTGAAGTCAGCCCTGGCGTACTGGAAGCAGCAGATGCAATGGGGGCAAGTTACTGGGAAATCATCTGGAAGGTCTTGATACCTGAAAGTATTCCCGCGTTGATTTCTGGATTAACAGTTACAACGATCTCGATGATTGGATTTACCGCCATGGCCGGCGCAATCGGCGCAGGTGGACTTGGAGGTCTTGCTTGGCAGGAAGGCTACCAACGTGGTAATCTGACAGTGACATTTGTTGCGACTTTAATTATTTTACTAATCGTATTTATCGTTCAAGGAATCGGTGATTTCTTAACTAAGAAAACAGACAAAAGATAATAGGACATAGGGGGATATAGGATATGAAAAAGAAGATTTTGGGATTTGCAGCAGCGCTTTTGCTGACTGTAGGATTAGCAGCATGCGGTAACAACAGCGACAGCAAAGATTCAGCAAATAAAGCAGACGACACGACATTGAAAGTCGGCGCTTCACCGACACCGCACGCAGAGATTTTGGAACATGTGAAACCATTATTGAAAGATGAAGGAATCGATCTTGAAATCGTCAAATTCGATGACTACGTTTTACCGAACCAATCTTTGGAAGAAGGCGATATCGATGCCAATTACTTCCAGCATATTCCTTATTTGAACAAAGAAATCAAAGAAAAAGGGTATGACTTTGTCAATGCCGGTGCTGTCCACATCGAACCAATGGGCTTGTACTCTAAAAAAGTCAAAGATGTTTCTGAACTAAAAGATGGTGCAACGATCATCACTTCGAATTCTGAATCAGACTGGGGACGCATCATCACGATTTTACAAGATGCTGGGCTAGTCAAAGTCAAAGATGGAGTAGATCTGGAAACAGCAACATTCGATGATATTGCAGAAAACCCTAAGAACTTGAAGTTCAACCATACGATCGACCCATCACTTTTAGCTTCTACGTACCAAAATGATGAAGGTGACCTAGTCGCAATCAATGCAAACTTCGCTTATGGCGCAGGATTGAATCCATTAGAAGATGCCGTATTACTTGAAAAAGACAACTCTCCTTACGTGAATATCATTGCGACTCGCAAAGGGGATGAAGACAGTGACAAAATCAAAAAACTGATTGAAGTGCTTCACCGTAAAGAAGTCCAAGAATGGATCACAGACAAATGGGGCGGCTCTGTTAAACCAGTAAAGGCTGATGCAAAATAAGGAATGAAACAAAAAAGATGAGAAATAAGTCTGTAACGGCTTATTCCTCATCTTTTTTATACCTATTCTAATTTAGAAATCAAAATTGTTTAATAATCAATAAAAGATATTTGATTTTAGTAAGGAAGATCATTGCGCTTCATTCTCAATTAGTCTAAAATGAGTGAGAACGAAAGAGAATTTGGGGGTATAATGCATGTCTGTCTTAGAAATAAAAAATCTACATGTGTCGATCGAGGAAAAAGAAATCCTTAAAGGCGTAAACCTAACAATGAAAACCGGAGAAATTCACGCCATCATGGGACCTAACGGCACAGGAAAATCAACCTTATCTGCCGCTATCATGGGCAATCCAAACTATGAAGTAACAGAAGGCGAAATCTTGTTTGACGGAAAAAATGTTTTAGACTTGGAAGTAGACGAACGTGCACGACTTGGCTTGTTTTTAGCTATGCAATATCCAAGTGAGATACCAGGTATCACGAATGCGGAATTCATGCGTGCAGCAATCAATGCGAAACGTGATGAAAACGACAAGATCTCTGTTATGGCATTTTTGAAAAAGTTAGATGAAAAAATGGCTTTATTGAATATGCCAGAAGAAATGGCTGAACGTTATCTGAACGAAGGTTTTTCTGGCGGGGAAAAGAAACGGAATGAGATCCTACAATTGTTGATGTTAGAACCAACATTTGCGATTTTAGACGAAATCGACTCGGGTCTGGATATCGATGCTTTGAAAGTCGTTGCTAAAGGAGTAAATGAAATGCGCGGAGACAATTTCGGTGCATTGATCATCACCCACTATCAACGATTATTGAACTATATCACGCCTGACGTCGTCCACATCATGATGGAAGGTCGAGTAGTCATGACAGGAAATGCTGACTTAGCTAAACGCCTGGAAGCAGAAGGCTACGCTGGAATCAGTAAAGAATTAGGAATCGACTATAAAGAAGAAGAAGCGTAAGGGGGAGCAAGAATGAAAGAAAAAAACTGGCTCGATTATCTTAACGCGGTAAATGATTTTTCTTTAAGTAAAGGCGAACCTGATTGGATGAGAACCTTCCGTCAAGACGCACTAGCGAAAGCAGATGAACTGCCATTGCCGCATATCGATCGGGTGAAATTCCATCGCTGGTCGTTATTCGATGTGAAAGAAACACAAACTATCAGTGAAACAGGCACGATTCCGGCATTTGATGCAATGAAAGATAATCCTGTACTTGTCCAACAAGGTTCATGGACGATTTTTGAACAACTGCCTGTGGAATTAGCAGAAAAGGGAGTCATTTTTACCGACTTGTTCACTGCAATGATCGAATACCCAGAACTAGTCCAAGAATATTATATGAAAAAAGCAGTAAACATGGACGAAGACCAATTGACTGCACTCCATGTAGCTTTTATGAACAGCGGTATTTTCCTGTATGTGCCTAAAAATGTCGTGATCGATGAACCACTCGAGTCCTTATTCATTCAAGATGGCGCATCTGATGAGCACTTCTTCAAGCATGTGTTGATCGTGGCAGATGAACATAGTGAATTTTCTTATCTGGAACGTTTCCAGACAACCAAAGAACAAATAGCAAAATCATCAGGTAATATCATCGTGGAAGTCATCGCTAAAGCTGGCTCAAAAATCAAATATTCAGCCGTAGATCAATTAGGAGAGAATATTACTTCTTATATGAATCGCCGTGGGCACATTTTACGAGATGCTTCTGTCGACTGGGCAATTGGTGTCATGAATGACGGTCATGTGATCGCTGACTTTGATTCAGATTTAGCAGGAGAAGGTGCACACGCAGAAGTCAAAATCGTGGCAATCAGCTCGGGCAGACAAATCCAAGGAATCGATACACGAGTAACCAATAAAGCCCCTCATACGATCGGGCATATTTTGCAACACGGAGTGATCCGAGAAAAAGGAACATTGACCTTTAACGGTATCGGCCACATCCTGAAAGGGGCAAAAGGTGCAGATGCCCAACAAGAAAGCCGTGTCTTGATGCTTTCTGACAAAGCACGCGGTGACGCGAATCCTATTCTTTTGATCGATGAAAACGAAGTAACTGCTGGACATGCTGCCAGTGTAGGACGAGTTGATCCAGAAGAAATGTACTATCTGATGAGTCGAGGATTGCATAAAGAAGAAGCAGAGCGCTTAGTGATTCGAGGATTCCTCGGTTCTGTCTTAACAGCAATCCCTGTAGAACAAGTTCGGAAAGAATTAGTCGAAGTAATCGAAGGGAAGTTGAATGGATGATCGATGCTAAAAAGCTACGCAATGATTTTCCTATTTTATTTCAAGACGTCAATGATGAACCTTTCGTTTATCTGGATAATGCAGCGACGACCCAAAAGCCAAAACAAGTGCTCCAGTCATTAGCGCACTATTACGAACACGATAACGCCAATGTTCATCGCGGTGTCCATACGTTAGCAGAACGCGCGACCCATGAGTATGAACAAGCAAGAGAAAAAGTACGAGCGTTCATCCATGCAGAAGAAACAGCAGAAGTGCTGTTTACTCGTGGTACGACGACAAGCTTGAATTGGGTAGCCAGAAGCTTCGGCGACCGCTATATCAAAGCAGGAGACGAGATAGTGATCTCTTACATGGAACATCATTCTAATATTATCCCATGGCAGCAGTTGGCAAAACGAACAGGTGCCGTCCTGAAATATATCGATCTAACAGAAGAAGGCTTCCTGGATATGGAGGATGCAGCGAAAAAGATCACGAACAAAACCAAAATCGTCTCCATTGCTCATGTATCCAATGTCTTAGGTGTCATCAATCCTGTTCAAGAATTAGCTGAACTTGTCCATGAAAACGGCGGGGTCATCGTAGTAGATGGTGCACAGTCTGCCCCGCACATGACCATTGATGTTCAAGCACTAGACTGTGATTTCTTTGCTTTCAGCGGACACAAAATGTGCGGACCAACAGGTATCGGTGTTTTATATGGTAAACGAAAATGGTTAGAAGAAATGGAACCTGTTGAATTTGGTGGCGAAATGATCGATTTTGTCGAATTATACGACAGTACATGGAAAGAACTACCTTGGAAATTCGAAGCAGGGACACCAAATATCGCTGGCGCTATCGCATTCGGCCATGCAATCGATTATTTGCAAGAACTCGGCATGGACAATATCCATCGATATGAAGAAGAACTAGCCGCTTATGTGTTGCCAAAATTACAAGCAATCGATGGATTGACTGTTTATGGTCCGCAAGACCCGAATTTTCGGACAGGAGTCGTTGCGTTCAATTTGGATGGGTTACATCCACATGATGTCGCGACAGCTTTAGACATGGAAGGGGTAGCCGTTAGAGCAGGTCATCATTGTGCGCAACCGCTATTGAAGTACCTTGAAGTATCAGCGACTGCTCGCGCCAGCTTTTATTTCTACAACACGACGCACGATGCCGACCGTTTAGTTGAAGCAATCATGGCAACAAAGGAGTTTTTCCAACATGGGACTATCTAAATTAGACAATTTATACCGTCAAGTGATCTTGGATCATTCTTCCCATCCGCATCATCGTGGAAGCTTGACCAACTCGACAAGCAAGATCGAATTGAACAACCCCACATGTGGAGATGTGATCGAATTGCAAGTCGATGTAAAAGACGGAATCATCAAAAATATCGCCTTTGACGGCAGCGGCTGCTCCATCAGTACGGCAAGTGCTTCGATGATGACAGATGCCGTCATTGGAAAATCAATAGAAGAAGCAGAACATTTAACTGTAGACTTTCTACAGCTTGTCCAAGGAAAAGAAGTCCAAGATCCCGACCAATTAGGCGATGCTGCTATGCTTGGTGGTGTAGCTAAATTTCCCGCTCGGATCAAATGTGCGACACTTGCCTGGAAAGCACTAGGAAAAGCAATGGAAAACGATGGTACCGCAGCTTTCCATCATTACCACAAGGAAGAGGAGTGAGAACATGGGCGTACCAGAATTAGAAGAATATAAATTCGGGTTTCACGATGATGTCGAACCGGTTTTCAGTACAGGAGAAGGCTTGACAGAAGAAGTGATCCGTGAGATGTCAAGAATCAAAGGCGAACCAGAATGGATGCTTGAATTCCGTCTGAAATCTCTAGAAACATTCAATAAAATGCCAATGCAAACATGGGGACCCGACCTTTCAGACATCGATTTCGATGCCATCAAATATTACCAAAAACCAAGTGACAAACCCGCTCGTGACTGGGAAGACGTACCAGAAAAAATCAAAGATACATTTGAGAAGATCGGTATCCCAGAAGCAGAACGAGCTTATCTAGCCGGTGCTTCCGCACAATATGAATCAGAAGTCGTGTACCATAATATGAAAGATGAATTCGAAAAATTAGGGATCGTCTTTACTGACACTGACTCTGCTTTGAAAGAATACCCTGAATTATTCAAAGAGTACTTTTCAAAACTTGTACCGCCAACCGACAACAAATTAGCGGCGCTGAATTCAGCCGTATGGTCAGGCGGGACCTTTATTTACGTGCCAAAAGGCGTCAAAGTCGATGTCCCATTACAAACGTACTTCCGGATCAATGCGGAAAACACGGGGCAATTCGAACGTACGCTGATCATCGTTGACGAAGGAGCAAGCATCCACTATGTCGAAGGCTGTACGGCACCTACTTATTCAAGTAATAGTTTGCATGCCGCCATCGTAGAAATCTTTACAAGAAAAGATGCGTATTGCCGTTACACCACGATCCAAAACTGGTCAGACAATGTGTACAACTTAGTAACCAAACGAGCAAAAGCATACGAAGGCGCAACCGTTGAATGGATTGACGGAAACTTAGGTGCAAAAACAACGATGAAATACCCAAGTGTTTACTTAGATGGAAAAGGCGCACGAGGCACCATGCTCTCCATCGCCTTTGCAGGAGCAAACCAAATCCAAGATACGGGTGCGAAAATGATCCACAACGCACCAAACACTTCTAGTTCCATCGTCTCTAAATCAATCTCAAAAGACGGCGGTGAAGTAAACTATCGAGGACAAGTAACCTTTGCCAAAAACAGTGCGGGTTCGATCTCTCATATCGAATGTGACACAATCATCATGGACGAATGGTCGAAATCCGATACGATCCCATTCAATGAGATCCACAACAGCCAAGTCTCTTTAGAACACGAAGCCAAAGTCTCAAAAATCTCAGAAGAACAACTCTACTATCTGATGAGCCGAGGCCTGACCGAATCTGAAGCAACTGAAATGATCGTCATGGGATTTGTTGAACCATTCACCAAAGAACTTCCAATGGAATATGCAGTCGAACTCAACCGATTGATCAGTTATGAGATGGAAGGGTCTGTTGGGTAATACTTAAATATAGAGGTTGTGACAGAAGTGGGCAGCTTCAAGAAATAAGAAGGAATTTACGAAAATTGTTTCTCAAATTTTTATGAAAATTCGGCTTATTTCCGAAGGAGTTGCTTCTGCTTCCGCCGTTTATACGTGTTTAGAGCGTGAGACAAAAGTGTTCTTTACTTTTGTCCCACGCTCTTTTCATAATAAAATGAAGCGAAAATAATTTCTTTTAAAGAGCCGAGATTATCAGCTATATGAGAGTAAATTTGATGCAAAAAACAGAGCCAAAACAGTCTTAGTGTTCGTAGCTCTGTTGTTTGTTTCAAATTTAAGACAAAGAGTTGGCAAAAGATGTTGATGAGGAAGATAAGATTACTGTGTTATTTAAATTAGGAAAAATACAAACTAGGTAACTAACTGTAACAAGCTAATTTTAAGAGATTCTTATTAGAAGACGTTTAGGAATATTACTAAGAAAATGACTATGCAGGTAATTGTCATTTCAATAATGTTTTCTAATTTTCGCGTCTTTTTTTTAAGAAAAAGGCCAGAATCAGTTGAAAAAAAGTTGGTACGATAGTGAAGTGGGACAAAATTTCCTACTAATATTCCCACTAACAAGAGATAAAGTGGCCAGTTTGGTGTGATTCCTCTATAAAAAAATGCCCACGCTACCGAAATCCCATAGATCAGCAACTGAATGATTTTTACAATGAAAAAAATTTTTTTGCCATTACTCAAGGTCTCTTCCTCCATGTATCGTTTATTTGTTTCATTTTATCATTACGATAGGCGCTTGAACAATACATTTTGTATTTTCTTGAGTACTCTTGGATAAACTACCAGCGATTGTCATATTTATTTATGTTACTGCAAATCATCCTAGATTATGATTCCAAAAAGAATCATTGGGAGGCTGTGGCGTAAATATTATATTATAAGCCAGAAATACCTATATCTAGTTATTTCTGGCTTTTTTGATAGAAAAGTGACAGAAGAATAATACAAATAGCCTAATAATAGAATAGTTAATCATTTTTTTCTTAATTGACCATTCTCTTTGCTTCATTTCATTTATGCAAGAGAAGGGTATTTTTTTCTAACTATCATAATGAAAAAACAAACTTTTTCTAATAAAAACAACAAAAAATGTCTGAAAAATCGGACATAAAAGTGTTTGTTTTTGAGATGGCAACAGGGATAAAGAAAGGACAAGATTGATAGAACTCGTTCTAATGATTAAATAATTTTGAAGATAACCCAAAAATAAACAGAAAAGACTTAAATATATAAGATATCATTCTCTTTGTTTAAATT
>NZ_JAWDJH010000003.1:0-52658 GCF_032465635.1 Enterococcus sp. 2STP | reverse complement strand
TAACTATATATGCAATTATCTAACTTTTTCTTTTTATCATTAAGAAAATAAAAAAATAAATATCATTAATGTAATAAGCGTAAAACGAATGTATTCGAAGAAAAAAGCGTTGAAAGAATTATCTTTCCATAATTTTTTTATGTATAGCATATCCCACTTTTATACGAAAAATAATATATATATGCATGTAGTTTATATAATTATTAAAAATAATCTTTGAGAGGAAAAAGCGAACGAATAAAAATTACTTAAGTTATATATTTGAACGTTTTCTCATTTTAAACTCATTTAAAAGAAACCGGATTCCCAACAAAAAAAGCTTCTAATTTTCGTACCATAACTACGTTGGTCCTTAAACTTCATACTTTTTTATGATTTTTCAGCGGTTTTCGATGGTATACTTTTTAGATGGAGGAGATGTCTATGCGGTATATATCAAAATTTTTATTAGGGATTTATTTATTCTTTCTATTATGGTTGATTTTATTCAAGCTATCATTTAATCTTCCACAATTTCTCACTTATTCTTACAGCAATGTCAATCTCGTCCCTTTTTCTACTTTTTCTTTTGAAAATACGACGGTTTTGCGCGAGACCACTTATAACTTGATTGTCTTTTTTCCTTTTGGGGTGCTTTTGAATGTCAATTTCAAAGGGCTTTCCTTTTCTAAAAAATTAGGGATCATTTTCCTTGTAAGCTTCTTCGCAGAGTTTATTCAATTCCTATTCGGTATTGGCGTAGCGGATATCACTGATGTAATTACTAATACAACAGGAGGTCTGATTGGATTATGGTTCTATCAGCTTTTAAACAAACACCTATCGACAAATAAGTTGGATCGCCTAGCCGTTATTTTGGGGTACGTTTTATTGTTATTTCTAATCGTAGCTTTTTTATTTTTGACACGTACTATCCGTCTTCGATAAAATCGTTCATAAAAAAGGACCGTCACAGATACATTCCAGTGTGTACCTATGACAGTCCTTTTTTATTCAATTATTGATTTTCAAAAAAATCGATTTTCACCTCTACCATTTGGAGTGTACATCTTACACATTGAAGCAGTCAGGATATGTTTCCCTTTGTTTTTTTATCAAAAAATAGTAAAGTAACGGTTACGTCTATTTTCAGATTAATTCTATTAATGAAATGTCCTTTTCCTTGAAAAACAAGTATTACCATAAGCCGTTCATAATTTAAGTACACATTTGAAACAAAAATGATTATTTTTTTAGCTTAAATGCTTTATATCTTAACATTTTCCTATTCGACACTTAAATCGATTGAGAAATTTTCGTTCTTCTTTATACCCCGTATAGGTATATCTATTTATTGTAAAAAGCTTGTTCTATAAATAATTTTTCTTCTTTTCTATCATTTTTCTCTCTTATGAAGGTATCTTTTTCCTTGATTTCTGCCAGTAGATTTTGCCTGATCCTACTTTTTGAAGGCATTTCAAAGGAAAAAGTAGCAGTTTTTAGAAGTAGCAGAGAAATCAAAACAAGTGTATCGTTATTTTTTAACTATAAAATAACACTAAAAATATAGTTGGTTCGTTATTTTTCACTCTTCTGAATTTACTTTTTTAACCCCATCTGAATTCTCGTTAATATTTATTCATTTCTATTGTATATCCCCTGACAAAAGAAATCTATATGCCTCCTTTAACTAATCTATTGTTTTTTTAGCTATCATAAAGTTATCCACTGTGGAAAAACTAACGATTTTTTTCGATACACTTTTTTAAAAATTTTTTCCACAAATAAAAACATGTTTACAACAGAATCATACTGCTGTAAACATGTTTTTATTAAATAGATAGAATATTAGCTTACATAAAGATGTTTATTTTTTTATTGCTGCGAATAATGTCAAAAATACCGTGACACTAACTACTGTCCAAGTCAAATGACCTTGATCCAAATAAATAAGCATCGTGACAAAACTAGTAATCAGTCCTACATGAAGTCTTTTTTGATCCATCTGCATCCCTCTTTGAATACTAGTATCACTCGGATATTTGATCGTTTGATTATTTTTTCTATATTTTTCTCTTAAATTTTAAACAAGGATCATTTTACCGATATTGTGATTCGATGGTACGGCTTGGGATGATCCAAGCAGCCAGAATCACGATGTTTGCGATCAGCACGGCTACTGGCGCTGCTAAATAGCCTAAGACAATTCCTAAAACATTCAAGCCAATCGATAAGTATGATTTCTTGTAATCATTCAGCATCGTCTTCAATGCTTTCTCGTGACCCTTATTTGCTTTGACAAGTTCTTTTGCCAAGATATAATACGCAATGTTAGCGGTCAAGGTAACAAAACCATAAGTCATTTCTGGAGCCAGACTATTGATGTACTCACTAATCCATGAAGTGGCAAATGGAAAAAGTGAAAGCGCAAAAATAAAGAAACTGTTCGCCCATAAGACCCGTCCATTTATCTTATGTACAACTTGAAATAAATGATGATGATTGTTCCAGTAAATCGCTAAGATGATGAAACTGACAATATAGATAAAAAATCGGTAACCTAATGCAGCGAGCGCCTCCCACGTATCTCCGTTAGGTTCATGAAGTTCTAAAACTAAAATAGTCATGATAATGGCGATTACAGCATCTGTAAATGCTTCAAGACGATTTTTAGGCATGATATTCTCCTCCTTTTCCGCTCTATTTTAGATGATAAACAAGGGAAAAAGCAATTGTTTGATCATTTAAGCAGATGAAGTAAAAATCAGTCTGCAGTTGGAGGTGTTTTTAGAGAATCCCTGTTATACTTTTTCTATAGTAAAGAATGAACAAGAGGAGGGTTTTGTATGCGTCAAAAAAATATGTTCTTAAATATCTTCATGGTTCTTTTAGTGTTGATTGCCGCTAGCTTTGTCATCAGTCTTTTTGTTAGTGTCGTAAGTGGCCTTTTATGGTTTGCGGTCAAAATTTTGATTCCAATCGCACTTATCATCTGGCTCGTTCGTTGGATCAAAGGCAATACACATCGAAAAAACTATTATTAATGAATCACATGATCACTCCGTTATGATATAACTTACTTAAAAATAGGGTCGCGACATAAGTTCGCGACCCTATTTGATATATCATATATGAATTTTCCCAATTATCCTAATGCTACATCCAAGATCATCATAATGATAAATCCGCTCATAACACCAAAAACTGCAAAATGACGTTTGCTGGACAATGTCTGCTGTGCTTCGGGAATCAATTCTTCCACCACGACATAAATCATCGCTCCTGCAGCAAAAGCAAGTGCATAAGGAAGCAGCAGCTCCACTTTCGTTACTAGTAGTGCGCCAATCACCCCAGCGATTGGTTCAACGATTCCAGAAGCTTGTCCGTAAACAAAGGCCTTTTTACGGCTCAGACCTTCTTGTCGCAATGGGATTGATACAGCTGCTCCTTCTGGGAAGTTTTGGATACCAATACCTAGCGCCACCGAAACAGCGGCTAATATAGCGGCTGTCGGATTATCCGCAGTTGCTGCTGCACCGAACGCTACCCCTACGGCTAAACCTTCAGGAACATTATGCAATGTAATAGAAAAAACAAGCAAGATTGTCCGCTTTAGATGGGTAGGCAATCCTTCTGCTTCATGTTGCGGTCCAAAATGCATATGGGGCAGTGTTTTATCTGCCATATATAAAAACACCCCACCTAAACCAAATCCAATACTTACAACTAGCCAAGCAATATCTCCATTTTCTTCTGCTTTTGTAATCGCTGGATCAAGCAAGGACCAAAAACTTGCAGCAATCATGACACCAGAAGCAAATCCTAACATCAAATTTAGCACTTCTTTTTTGATTTCTTTAAAGAAAAAAACCAATCCGGCACCAAGAGCTGTCATAAAATAAGTGAAAGCTGTCCCAGCAAGTGCTTGCTGCCAAGGATCAAGCCTCAATAGCCATTCAACCATGCCATTCCCCTCTCTTGAATCTATTTATGTACTACTCTAGCATATTCCCAAAAACATGACTACATTTTTGTGAAAAGACGAATTAGTTGGGATTTTCGATAAAAAGTTCTATACTCTAGATACAAAAAATTTATGGATCATCATTGCTAAAGGAGTGAAACACCATGTCAAAAATCAATGCAGGAGTCGCAATGGTAAAAGTTCTTGAAAGCTGGGGCATCGACCATATTTATGGTATTCCCGGAGGATCTTTCAATTCGATTATGGATGCGCTATATCACGAAAAAAACGAAATCAAATATATTCAAGTCCGTCATGAAGAAGTCGGTGCACTAGCAGCAGCCGCAGATGCAAAATTAACCGGGAAAGTCGGCGCTGTCTTCGGCTCTGCAGGACCTGGTGCGACACATTTGATCAATGGTTTGTATGATGCACAGATGGACCATGTGCCTCTAGTAGCGTTCTTAGGACAAGTTGCTTCTACATCCATGAACTATAACTCTTTCCAAGAATTAAACGAAAATCCTATTTTCGCAGATGTCAGCGTATACAATCGTACAGTCATGACGCCCCAAAGTCTTCCACATGTCGTAGATGAAGCCATTAAAGCCGCCTATGAGCATAAAGGTGTGGCTATCGTGACGATTCCTGTTGATCTTGGTTTTGAAGAAATTGATGAACAACCTTTCTCTACTGCTCACACTCACAAAACAAGTGTGATATTACCAGAAGAAAAAGATTTGCTGACTGCTTTGCCTTATCTTGAAAAAGCAAAAAAACCAGTTCTTTATGTTGGTCAAGGAACGCGAAACGGATTTCCGCAAATCAAAGAATTCTCAGAACATTTTTCAGTTCCTATTGTCGCTTCCGTTCTAGCAAAAGGAATTATTCCTGATGATTATGAAAACTTTCTTGGTTTTGCTGGACGTGTCGCTACTAAACCCGGAAATGAAGCATTGGCAGAAGCCGATCTGATCTTATTTGTCGGTAGCGACTTCCCGTTTGGACGTGCATTTTTTAATCCAACTGCTGAATTTATCCAAATCGATATTGATGCGTCAAAATTCGGACGGCGCCATGAAACATCTCTGTCGATTCTCGGTGATGCAAACACGGCTTTGCAAAGACTGGTCGAATTAGGTGATGCTCGTCCTGCTGATAGCTGGTACCTAGCAAATCAGGAAAATAAAGAAAAATGGGTAAATTGGTTGAAATCTTTTGAAGATCGTGAGGAAGAACCGATTCGACCAGAGGCTGTCTATAAAGAAATCAATCGGATTGCTGAAGACGATGCGATTTTCGTCACAGATGTCGGTAACACGACTATCCATTCTATTCGCTTATTAAATATGAACGGTAAACAAAAACATACAACCTCTGGATGGTTCGCAACTATGGGTAATGGTGTGCCTGGAGGAATTGCCGCACAACTAAGCTACCCAGAAAAACAAGTATTTACCTTAAGTGGTGATGGCGGATTTGCTATGGTCATGCAAGATATCATTACACAAGTCAAATATCAGCTTCCAATTATCAATGTTGTTTTTTCTAATGATTCTTTTGGTTTCATCGAAGCAGAACAAGAAGATACGGAACAAAAGAAATTCGGTGTATTTTTAGAAGATGCAGATTTCGGTAAAGTTGGAGAAGCCCTCGGTGCAAAAAGCTTTACAGTCACAGAATACTCGCAACTTCGGTTTGCCTTTGATGCAGCCGCAAAATCAGACCGTCCTGTAGTGATCGATGTGAAAATCAATAACAAGCGTCCATTGCCAGTAGAAGATCTTCATTTAGATCCAAGAAAATATTCTGAAGAAGAAATCCAAGCATTCAAAGAAAAATATGAAGTCCATGATTTGCCAGTATTGAATGAATTATATGAAAAGAGGTTGTGACAACTGCGCTATGCTTCGAGTAATAAGATAAAATTTGTGCCTATTGCTTTTCACATTTTTGCATAAATTTGTCTCGACACCTAAAGATTACCTCGTGCATATTTGTCCATGATAAAAAAGCCAGCTACCAATTGCAACAGTCAAACTGTTACCGGAAACTGGCTTTTTTATTTGTTTGATTTCACTTATCTAAACGCATAGACGATATGTGTGATGCCGAATAACATAAAATAGAACCCAACTAAAAAGCTTAATGTCAACGCAGAAGAAATTGGATTAAACAATAAGAAAATTCCTAATAAAATTCCTAAAATATTGACGATGATCGTAAACCAATAATATCCTTCACTTACTCCTCTTGCCAAGTCAGCAGTAAATAACGCTAAAACTGAATCAGCAATAAACCATACTGCAAAAACAAAAGGTAATGCTGCGACTCCTGCACCAATATTGAATAAGAAAAAGACGCCAACTAGAATATCGATGATCCCGATTATTAAGGGCATCTTTCCTTTATATCCTGTTAGCTCTTTTAATCTGTTACGTACAAATAGTTCAAATATCCCTTTAATAAAGGCAAAAATCGCAAAGACTACTACAATTGCAACTAAATTTCCGACAGGGTCTTGAAATGATAACAATGAGACAAGTACAAATAAAATTCCCAAAATCAATGAGCCCCAGTCGATGGTTCTTTTTTCATCCATTTTCAATCCTTCTTTCATTTCTTTTACAGTTTTATAGTACTCCCTCTTATAAATAACGTCAAAAATTATGCTGTTGCAAACTAAAAAATCCTATAGCAGCTATTTCTACTCCTCTTTTATGTTTATTTTCTTCATTCTGTTTCACGTGAAACACAAAGAATGTTCGATTGCCTTGAATCTTTTACCTTTCCCCTATATAATTCTATAAGACTTGTCAAAAACTAATAATGATAAAAGTGAGGAAAAAAATTGATTACTGTAAATGATGTGAGTTTGCACTTTTCAGACCGCAAACTATTTGATGATGTGAATATTAAATTTACCCCCGGAAACTGCTATGGCTTGATTGGTGCAAATGGTGCAGGTAAATCAACGTTCCTTAAAGTGTTATCAGGGGATCTGCAGCCTTCCACAGGTTCCGTTACTATGGGACCAGATGAACGGATGGCCGTATTGAAACAGAACCATTACGACTATGAAGACTATACTGTACTTGAAACAGTCATCATGGGGCACAAGCGTCTGTATGAAGTGATGAAAGAAAAAGATGCGATTTACATGAAAGAAGATTTCACTGACGAAGATGGTATTCGAGCAGCTGAATTAGAAGGAGAATTTGCTGAGCTTAATGGATGGGAAGCAGAACCAGAAGCAGCTGTTTTACTGCAAGGTCTGAACATCCCTGAAGAATTGCACCATCAGCAAATGAGTGAATTGACTGGCGGACAAAAGGTAAAAGTGTTGTTAGCACAAACACTATTTGGTAAACCTGATGTTCTTTTACTAGACGAACCAACAAACGGTCTGGATATCCAATCGATCAATTGGTTGGAAGAATTTTTGATCAATTTTGAAAATACTGTGATCGTTGTCTCCCATGACCGTCACTTTTTGAACAAAGTATGTACACATATGGCGGATCTGGATTTTGGTAAAATCAAACTTTATGTAGGAAATTATGATTTTTGGTTGGAATCTAGTCAATTAGCGGCTAAACTCCAAGCGAATGCAAATGCCAAAAAAGAAGAACAAATCAAAGAGCTCCAAGAATTCATTGCTCGCTTTAGTGCGAATGCATCAAAATCAAAACAAGCAACTTCACGTAAAAAAATGCTTGAAAAAATTACTTTGGACGATATCCAGCCTTCTTCTAGACGTTACCCATTCGTTGGATTCAAACCTGAACGTGAGATCGGAAACGACTTATTGCAGGTAGAAAATGTAAGTGTAACGATTGATGGAAAGAAAATCTTAGATGATATATCTTTTAATTTAAACAAAGAAGACAAGGTTGCTTTTGTCGCAGAAAATGATATAACAACAACAACGCTATTCAAAGTTATAATGGGTGAAATTATACCAGATACTGGAACAGTACGTTGGGGAGTAACAACAAGTCATTCTTATTTACCAAAGGATACAACGAAAGAATTCGACACGGATCTAACGATTTTAGACTGGTTGCGCCAATATGCAAGCAAAGAAGAAGATGACAACACCTTCTTAAGAAGTTTCTTAGGAAGAATGCTTTTTTCTGGTGAAGAAGTATTGAAACCAGTGAATGTTTTATCTGGTGGAGAGAAAGTCCGTTGTATGCTCTCAAAAATGATGCTTTCGAAAGCTAACGTACTTGTATTAGACGATCCAACGAACCATTTAGACTTAGAATCAATCACCGCATTGAATGATGGCTTGATGGCATTTACTGGCTCGATCCTGTTTGCCTCTCATGACCATCAATTTATCCAAACATTGGCAAACCGGATCATTGCTGTTTCAGATAAAGGTGTGATTGATCGGGCTGATACGACATATGATGAGTTCTTGGAAAACACAGATATTCAAAAACAATTGAATGAGTTATGGGCGTAACGGTCTATTTAGCTTAAAAAACAAAAAAACAGCGACCTCTAAGAGATAGGATGCTCATCTATCTTTTAAGAGTCGCTATTTTTGTTACATTCAAATCCTGGGCTTTTTTACAGAATGAGTTACTGCTTTTATCGACTGATTCCCATCGAAAAAATCGCGATACAGCCATAGCCTGTGTGACTGGCGATCGTTGGTCCTAAGGGATAAAGCTTCACATCTTTCATCTTTATCTGCTCTTCCAAAAGCCGTTTTGCCTTCTCCGCGCTCTCTAGATCCCCAGCGTAAGCCACATAAACGATTTGATCAAGTGGCGCAACGATTGTTTTTACCGTCTCATTGACGATTGTCTGGATCGACTTGTTCCTTCCGCGAACTTTGTCAACATTCGTCAGCCTTCCTTCTTTATCTACCGTAATAATAGGCTTTACACTCAATAGACTGCCCAGAGTAGCACTTGCTTTGGAAATCCTACCGCCTCGTTCTAGATACTTCAAATCGTCTACAGTTACCCATGAATGGACTTTCAAATAATTTTTTTCCAGCCACTCTAAGGTTTCTTCGATACTTTTCCCTTCTTTTTTCAATCTTGCAGCTTCCAACACTAAAAGCCCTTCCCCGATACTTGCAGCTTTTGTATCAAAAACATAGATCTCAGGGTCTTCATATTCTTCCTTCAGTAATTCAACAGCTTGAAGCGCACTGCTGTAAGAGCCGCTTAATCCACTGGAAAAAGCCACATATAAGACAGGAATCTGTTTTTCCGCATAAGAACGGAAAAATTCTAAATATCGGCCAACATTGATTTGTGATGTCGTAGGCATCGCACCATTTTTCAGCTGATTCATGTAGCGGTCATAATTGAATGTCTTTCCGAGATCATCTACTAACTCTTGATCATTCAATTGGAGATTCATTGATAAAAAATCAATTTTTTCTTCTGCTAATACATGGTATGGCAGATCACAACAAGAATCTGTTACAATTTGATACACATTTTTCAACCCCTTCTCGTTACATTTTACCCTTATCGTCTATTATAGCAAATCTCTTGCGCTAGACACACTTTAACCGGTTTATTTTCGCAAGTTCTAATCAAAATAAGAGGTTGTGACAGAAGTGGTCAGCTTCAAGAAATAAGAAGGAATTTACGAAAATTGCTTCTCAAATTTTTGTGAAATTTCGGCTTATTTCCGTAGAAGCTACTTCTGGAACACCGTGTAGGAGGTTGTGAAAAAGCTGCTCTGCATCAAGCAGTAAGAACAAGCAGAGAAAAATAGCTTTCCATATTTTTCATCTGATTGGGTTTAGTGCCGTAGATGCAAGCTTTTGAACACCGTTTAAGGAAGAGGTTGTGAAATCAGTGTTTTGACCTGAGTATTAGAGAAAAAAACGGAAAAATAGCTCCTCATATTTTGCCGTTTTTTGAGCTAATGCCGAGGGTCAGCTGATTGAACACCGTTTAAGGAAGAGGTCGTGAAAAAGCTGCTCTGCATCAAGCAGTAAGAACAATCAGATAAAAATAGCACTCCATATTTTTCATCTGATTGGGCTTAGTGCCGTAGATGCAAGCTTTTGAACACCGTTTAAGAAAGAGGTCGTGAACCTGCCGTTTAGCTCCGAGTCACAAGGAGCAATTTCAAAAAACAGCTTCTCATGTTTGTTGAATATTGTGACTTGTGGCCGAGGAGTTGGCAGGAGAACACCGTTTATTCAAAAAAAGGGAACTGCGACAAGACTTTTGTCACAGTCCCTTATTCTGAATAAACAGTGTTCAAGAGACAGCCTATCGGCAATAAGGCTAAACGTCTCTTTCACCACTACCTCTTCAAGTGATTATTATCGTATAGATAAACACTTCGACTCGCTCTGGTAAGAACGTCCTGATTCAGTCGTCGTTTTTATCCTTAGATTTGCGCCCAGACGCTTTCTAAGATGTTTGTTTGTGTTCTATCAGGTCCGACAGAAAATGTTGAGATACGTACACCAACAAGCTCTGAGATACGACGTACATAATTACGTGCGTTTTCTGGCAGTTCTGCAAGTGTTTTGCATCCTGTAATGTCTTCTGACCAGCCTGGCAACTCTTCATAGATTGGTTTGCAGCGGTTCAACTCTTTCAAGCTTGCTGGATAGTGGTAGATTAGTTCGCCATCTAATTCATAAGCCGTGCAAATTTTTACGGTTTCCAATCCACTTAATACATCGATTGAGTTTAAAGATAGGTTGGTAATACCTGACACCCGTTTAGAATGGCGCATAACTACAGAATCAAACCAGCCGACACGACGAGGACGTCCTGTTGTCGTACCGTATTCTCGTCCTACTTCGCGGATTTGTTCACCTGTTTCATCAAATAGTTCAGTTGGAAATGGACCATCACCGACACGTGACGTATAGGCTTTGCAGACGCCGACGACTTTATTGATTTTTGAAGGTCCTACACCGCTTCCGATTGTAACACCACCGGCTACTGGATTAGAAGAAGTAACAAAAGGATAGGTTCCTTGGTCGATATCCAACATGACTCCTTGCGCCCCTTCAAACAACACGCGTTTACCTGCATCTAAGGCATCATTCAAGATAACCGAAGTATCTGTGACGTATTGTTTGATTTGTTGTCCATATTCATAATATTCTTCAAAAATATCGTCAAAATCAAGTGGTTCTGAATCAAACATTTTTACAAATTGACGGTTTTTATCATCTAGATTCAAACGAAGACGTTCTTCAAAAATTTCTTTATCCAATAAGTCTGCGATGCGGATACCTACACGAGCGGCTTTATCCATATAAGCTGGTCCGATTCCTTTGATCGTTGTACCGATTTTGTTTTCACCTTTCGCATCTTCTTGTAATTGGTCCAATTTGATATGATAAGGCAAGATTACGTGTGCGCGGTCAGAAATACGCAGATTACTTGTTTCTACACCTTTTTCATGTAAATAAGCTAATTCTTTGACCAATGATTTAGGATTGACTACGACGCCGTTTCCAATCACACTGATCTTGTCTTTATAAAAAATCCCAGAAGGAATCAAATGCAGTTTATAAGTCACACCATTGAATTTGATTGTATGCCCTGCATTGTCGCCACCTTGGTACCGTGCAATCACTTCAGCATTTTCACTGAGAAAGTCTGTGATTTTTCCTTTCCCTTCATCGCCCCATTGCGTACCTACTACTACTACAGATGACATGTGAACACCTCGTTCTATATTATTTAATCCTGAACCATTGTATCAATAATAGATACATAATTCAAATAAAATCGAATGATTTTTATTTTTATTTTATAAAAACGCTTAAAAAACGAACTTTTATCCTTTTAGAATGATTATTAAAAAAGAGGTTGTGACAGAAGTGGTCAGCTTCAAGAAATAAGAAGGAATTTACGAAAATTGCTTCTCATATTTTTGTGAAATTTCGACTTATTTACGAAGAAGCTACTTCTGGAATACCGTGAATCAGAGGTTGTGAAAAAGCTGTCCTACATCAAGTCATAAGAACAGCCAAACAAAAATAGCTTCTCCTATTTTTCGTTTGGTTGGACTTATTACCTTTTGAATACCGTTTAAGGAAGAGGTTGTGAAATCAGCGTTCTGATCTGAGTATTAGCTCAATAAACGTCAAAATAGTTCCTCATATTTTGACGTTTGTTGAGCTAATGCCGAGGGTCAGCTGATTGAACACCGTTTAAGGAAGAGGTTGTGAGCCTGCCGTTTCACTCCGAGTCACAAGGAGTAATTTCAAAAAACAGCTTCTCATGTTTGATGATATTCTGACTTGTGACCGAGGAGTTGGCAGGAGAACACCGTTTATTCGGAAAAAGGGATTGCGACAAGACTTTTGTCACAATCCCTTTGGAGATCTGTTTTAATTAAGTGCTCTAGTCACTCTTGCAGTTACTCGTCGCATCTTATACGAGTGCCCTTGGTCATTGCGCAAGGCTGAACGCTGCTTTCACAACCTATTCTTTAAAATTCTTCTCTTGGCGAAAGCGACGAAAATTTATTGTATTCTTTGATAAACAGCAGTTCAACTGTTCCTCGCGCACCGCTTCGGTTCTTCTCGATGATGACTTCGATGACGTTGTCATTTTTTGGCTCATTTCCATCATCGTCATCTCCGCCTTCTCTTTCATAATAATCATCCCGATACAAGAAGGCTACGATGTCCGCATCTTGTTCGATTGATCCGGATTCACGAATATCACTTAGTACTGGACGTTTGTCTTGTCGCTGTTCTACTCCACGAGACAACTGCGAAAGAGCAATGACAGGTACTTTCAGTTCTTTTGCCAGTTTTTTCAGTTGGCGGGAGATATCTGATACTTCTTGTTGACGGTTCTCTTTACCGTTCCCTTCAATCAACTGCAAATAATCGATTAATATCAAGCCTAGGTTGCCTTTTTCTTGCGCTAGTTTCCGACATTTCGCACGGATCTCAGAGATCTTGATCCCTGGTGTATCATCGATGAAAATATTTGCTCGAGAAAGACTTCCCATCGCAACGATCAGATTCGACCATTCTTCTTCCGAAAGCTGACCTGTACGCAAGTGGCTGGCTTCAATCGAACCTTCTGCACAAAGCATCCGATTTACAAGAGATTCCGCCCCCATTTCCAGACTGAATATCGCAACAGAACGATCTGTTTTGGTTCCTACATTTTGAGCAATATTCAATGCGAACGCTGTTTTACCTACCGCTGGACGGGCAGCCAGAATGATTAGTTCTTCGGGCTGGAAACCTGCTGTCATTTTGTCCAGACCTTGATAGCCAGTTGGTAGGCCTGTGATTTCTTCATTGTTTTGAGCTAGTCGATCGATATTTTCAATCGTTGAGTTCAGTACTTCAGCAATGGATAAAAAGCCGCTTCGATTTCTTTTTTCCGAAACCTCCAAGATACTGCGTTCTGCATCATCTAAGATCGTCTGAACTTCTTCTCCTTGCTCGAATCCTTTTGTAACGATCCCTGTTGCTGTCTGAATCAATGTACGCAATAATGATTTTTCTTCAACGATTTTCGCATAGTAGACGATATTTGCTGCTGTCGGAACTGCTAAAGCCAAATCTGATAGGTAACTTAAACCACCGGCATCTTCTAACAAATTTGCTTGTTCTAGCCGGTCTTTAACAGTAACAACGTCAATCGCTTCATTACGATCGTTCAACTCGATCATTGTCTCAAAAATAATTTGATGGCCGCGACGATAAAAGTCTTTTGGCTCTATGTACTCCATGGCATCAATGATCGTTTCTGCATCAAGAAAAACAGAGCCTAGAACCGCTTGTTCAGCTTCAATATTTTGCGGTGGGATTCGATCCTGCCACACTTCATTCATACGTATCGCTCCTTGTCTTCAATTGCTTCATTTTACAAGAAAATGATGGAAAAGTCATCATTCGCATCGAAAGTATCATAAAAAAATAGCTCTCTTTTATTATACTCGTTTTCTTCATGCTATTTTACTGTTCTCAAAAAAGAAACCGAAATCAATCTGAAATCGCTATGCAGCTTGTGCTTTTGTTGCTGCAGCTGCTTTTCTCAGATAAATTTCGGTTTGTCTTTTCTCCTTCTGGTTATTCTTACCAGTTGAACATCACTATCAAGACTTGTTATTCTTGTACGACATGAACTTTGATCGTAGCCGTCACCTCATGATGCAACTTCACAGGTACGTTTGTGTAGCCTAGTGAACGGATTGGGTTTTCTAGTTCGATTTTTCGTTTATCTAATTTTATTTTGTATTGTTTGTTTAGCCCTTCAGCAATTTGTTTTGAAGGAATTGATCCAAACAAACGGCTGTCTTCCCCTGCTTTTGCTTTTAACTCGACTACCGTATCTTCTTTTTCCAAGAATTCTTTTAATTTTTTAGCTTCTTCCAAGATTTCAGCTTCGTGTTTTTCTTGGGCTTTCTTCTGTCCAGCTAACTGACTGATACTACTTTTCGTTGCTTCTTTTGCCAAGTTATTTTTGATTAGATAATTTTGTGCATAACCTGCTGGAACTTCTTTGATGTCCCCTTTTTTACCTTTTCCTTTTACGTCTTGTAAAAAAATTACTTTCATTTGGATTACTCCTTATCATATATTTGATTCATATTTTCTTTGATTGCAGCAAAAAGCTTCTGTTTTGTTTCTTCAACTGTCGTATTCTCCAGTTGAGTAGCTGCATTTGTGAAGTGTCCTCCACCACCTAAGGATTCCATGATGATTTGGACATTGATCGTACCGGTACTTCGGGCACTGATCCCAATCAATCCGTCTGTCCGCTTCGTAATGACGAAAGCTGCGTTGATATTGATCATCGAAAGCAGTGTATCTGCTGTTTTTGCCGCTATGACACTATTATACTCTTTTTCATCTGTTCCTGCCGCCACAACAATATCAGAAGTCACATACTCGCTTCCAGCAATCAAATGACTGATTTCCAAGTATGTCGCTAAGTCCGAGCTCAATAAATATTGTACTAAGGATGCGTCTGCTCCACAAGACCTTAAATAGCTGGCAACATCAAAAGTTCGTGCAGTTGTACGAACATTGAAACTATTCGTATCTACAACCATCCCTGCAAGTAATAGTGTGGCCTCAAAGCGATCTAAACGATTCGTTTTGCTGCTTTGGTATTGGATCAGCTCAGAAACTAGCTCTGAAGCGGAAGAGGCTGAAGATTCGATATAAGTCAGCAAAGGCTTGCTTGGAAACTCTTCCCCTCGGCGGTGATGATCAATGATCACGATCTTATCAAATTGCTCATATAGGCTCTGAGAGATTGATAGAGAAGGTTTATGATAATCCACCATCACGAGGAGGTCTTCATCTTTTTTCAGCTCTATGGCGCGTTCTGGAGAGATCAATTGCATTTCTAATTCTGGATGCTTATGGATTTCTTCGAGACAACGTTCTACATCTGGAATGATCTCGTTCTCGTTGATAACGATATAAGCCTTTTTCTGGTTGAAGCGTGCAAGACAACTGACACCAAAAGCAGAGCCTAAAGCATCCATATCCGGAAATTTGTGTCCCATGATGAACACATCGCCTGTTTCATCAAAAATCCGGCGCAAAGCAGTACTCATCGCTCGAGAACGGACACGCGTGCGTTTGACATTCTTAGCTGATTTACCGCCATAATAAACAGGTTTCGCTCCTTCTTTTACCTCTTTCACGACAACTTGGTCGCCTCCGCGGACTAGAGCAACATCTAAATTGTTCTGAGCTTCTCCACCGATTTCATCGAGGGATCTTGCGCCATAAGCAATCCCCATACTCAAGGTGATAGGCGAGCTCTGTTTTTCAGCTTCTGCTCGAAAGCGGTCCAACAAATCAAATTTTTTATCCATCATCTTTTTCAGATCGATCATCTGCGCGACGAAGAAAAACCGTTCTGCGTTGATTCTTTTGAAAAAGACATGGTATTCATTCATCCAGTCAGAAACAAGTGTAGTGACGAAAGAGTTCAAATAAGAAATCTCTTTGTCATCCAATTTATCAATAGCATCTGCATAGTTATCAATAGATAAAATACCGATCACTGGCTGACTGTTCGCCTGATGAAGTTTCAATAACTGGTTTTGGGTGATATCATTAAAATAAACGACACCCTTTACTGTATCCATATCAAACTGAAATGTTTTATCTGCTAGATAGACTTGGTTTTTCTTTTTTTCTTTTGCAGTAAAAAAAGTATCTAACAATTCTTCCTCTGTTAATCCACTTTGATCTTTGACTTTCAATGCCAAAGGATTGAGCCATTCGATTTTTTGGCTTGATGGCTGATAAGCAATCACTCCTACAGGCATGACTTCTGAGACATAAGCCAGATTGGTTTCGGCTACGGTCGAAGCCTGCTGGATTTTTTCACGTTTATTTAAAATAAGCCAGCGTTTCATTTTCAACCAATAGCGAACGCCCCATAAATTCATCAAAAGAATGACCGAAGCGCTAACAAAACGAAATGGTAAAATTAAGACTACCAATACTTCGATTAGTATAAACAGGATAAGGAAGAGAGGTTTTGGGGATAAATGATTGTTTTTATTTTCCATAATTTTCCTCCCATATATGACTAACTTGATTTTACCATAACTTTCGTCATTCAAGCGACTAAACGAATATCGGTTATTTTTACAGAAAAAAAAGAATTGAATAGCTGATCAAAAGGATCAGTCATTCAATTCCTCGGATTTATTAGTCTTCGCTAACGAAAGGTAGCAAGCCCATGATACGTGCGCGTTTGATTGCAACAGTAATTTTACGTTGGTTTTTAGCGCCTGTACCAGTTACACGACGTGGCAAGATTTTACCGCGTTCTGAAATAAATCTTTTTAGTAATTCGATATCTTTATAATCGATATATTCAATATGGTTAGCAGCAATGTAGTCTACTTTACGACGTTTACGTCCGCCTCTTCTTTGTTGTGCCATTCTATTTCCCTCCTATCAAATTCGTTTAGAATGGTAAATCATCATCTGAAATGTCGATCGTTGAACTTGAGCCGAATGGGTCAGAAGTATCACGGTCGAAATCAGGCATACCGTTGGATGATTGAGATGTTTGATTAGAGTTATTGTTTCCGCCAAATCCGCCAGCTGATTGACCAGAACTTTGGAATCCGCCGCTTTGTTGGCGATTTTCAGATGCAGAACGACTTTCCAGCAATTGGAAGTTGTCAGCTACTACTTCTGTCACGTATACACGTTGTCCTTGCTGATTATCATAAGAACGAGTTTGGATACGTCCAGTAACACCTAAAAGTGTTCCTTTACGAGCATAGTTTGCTAAAGTTTCTGCTGATTTGCGCCAAATCACACAGTTGATAAAATCAGCCTCGCGATTGCCGCTTTGGTTTGTAAAATTACGATTCACAGCCAAAGTAAATGTTGCGACTGCCGTACCACTTGCTGTGTAACGCAAATCTGGATCTTTCGTCAGACGTCCAACTAATACAACATTATTAATCAAAATAGTCATCTCCTCTCATCGTTTTTCTATTGTTTCACATGAAACAACAATTAAGCTTCTTCTTTAACAATCATGTGACGAATGATATCGTCGTTGATTTTAGCAAGACGGTCAAATTCACTGACAGCATTTGCTGATGATGGAGAAGATACTTTAACGATGTGATAGATACCTTCACGGTAACCGTTCATTTCATAAGCGAAACGGCGTTTTTCCCAATCTTTTGATTCGATAACTTCTGCTCCGTTATCTTTCAAGATTGCATCGAAACGTTCGATTAAAGCAGTTTTTGCTTCTTCATCAATGTTTGGACGAATAATGTACATGATTTCATATTTCGTGTTTTCCATTGATATTCACCTCCCTGTGGACTTTCGGCTCTTAGGTTCCTAAGAGCAAGGAGAGTTATCTAATTAATTAGACTACTCACAAGCTTTGATTATACACTCTATTTTGGTCAAAAGCAATACAGAATAAACAGTTTCAAATATTTTAAGAGAAATTCAATTAATCAAAAAAGCGAGCAAGGGAACTGTGACAAAAGTCTTGTCGCAGTTCCCTTTTTTCGAATAAACGGTGTTCTCCTGCCAACTCCTCGGTCACAAGTCACAATATTCAACAAACATGAGAAGCCATTTTTTGAAATTGCTCCTTGTGACTCAGAGTGAAACGGCAGGCTCACAACCTCTTCCTTAAACGGTGTTCTAGAAGTAACTTCTTCGAAAAATAAGCCGAAATTTCACAAAAATTTGAAAAGCAATTTTCGTAAATTCCTTCTTATTTCTTGAAGCTGCCCACTTCTGTCACAACCTCCTTGCTAACTTAAACACTTCATCTTTATGATTATTCTTCTGTTGCTTGCTCTTCAACTGTTTGTTCTACCGCTTCTGGCTCGACTGCTGCCATTGTGACGACTTTCGTGTCAGCTTCCATCTTCATCAAACGTACACCCAATGTTGAACGTCCAGTTTGAGAAACAGTCGATACGTTGAAACGGATAATCACACCTTTATCTGTAATCAGCATGATGTCTTCATCTCCAGAAACAGTGGTCAATCCGGCTAGTGGACCATTTTTTTCAGTGATATTCGCCGTTTTGATTCCTTTACCTCCGCGGCCTTTCACTGGATATTCCGATACTTTGGTCCGTTTTCCGTAACCTTTTTCTGTAATCACCAGTACTTCTTGGTCTTCCTTCATCAAGGCTGCCCCAACGACGTAATCTTCCTCACGCAGACGTATCCCTCTGACGCCGGAAGCTGTACGTCCCATATCGCGGACTGCTTCTTCTTTGAAGGTCACAGAGTAGCCGTTATGTGTGCCAATGATGATATCTGACTGTCCATCTGTCAATAGAACATTGACTAATTCGTCATCTTCTTTCAAACCAATTGCAATCAGACCATTGCTTCGGATGTTAGCGAAAGCAGTGACAGACGTACGTTTAACTGTACCTTGACGCGTTGTAAAGAAGAGATAGTGGCCTTCTTCTGCTTCTCCCGTCACCGCAATAATTGCTTGGATGCTTTCACTCGAGTCGATACCCAGCAAATTGATGATTGGGATTCCTTTGGCTGTACGTCCGTATTCTGGAATTTCGTATCCTTTTGCCCGATACACTTTTCCGTTATTCGTAAAGAATAACAATGTATCATGGGTAGAACAAGAAACTAGATTCTTGACGAAGTCGTCATTGTGGATACCCATTCCTTGGACACCACGCCCGCCTCTTCGTTGAGCTCTGAATTCATTATTTGCCAAACGTTTGATATAACCATTGTTTGTCAATGTAATAACGATTTCTTCTTCTTCAATCAAATCTTCATCTTCTAGACTTAAGACCTCACCGACTAGTAATTCTGTGCGTCGTTTATCACCAAATCGTTGATTCAAGTCTGCTAATTCATTCTTAATGATTTCTGTGACACGTTCGGGTCTTTCCAGAATGTCAGTCAAATCTTCAATCAGTTTCAATAGTTCTTGATATTCATTTTCGATTTTTTCCCGTTCCAAACCGGTCAATCGACGCAAACGCATATCTAAGATAGCTTGTGATTGGCGATCGGATAAATCGAACCGTTCGATCATTGTTGCTTTTGCTTCGTCATCTGATTTAGACCCGCGGATAATCGCAATGATTTCATCGATATGATCCAAAGCAATACGCAAACCTTCTAAGATGTGTGCTCTTGCTTCTGCTTTTTCTTTTTCAAAGACCGTCCGTCGTGTGATGACTTCGCGTTGATGTTCGATATAGTTTTCAAGGATTTGTTTCAAACTTAAAACTTTCGGCACGCCTTTTTCGATTGCCAACATATTGAATCCAAATGAATTCTGCAAGGATGTCAATTTGTATAAGTTATTCAAAATAACTGATGCGCTGGCGTCACGACGAACGTCAATGACAATTCGCATGCCTTCACGGGAAGATTCATCCCGCAAATCCGTGATTCCTTCGATACGCTTGTCTCTGTGCAACTCAGAAATCCGTTCAATCAATTTTGCTTTATTGACCATATAAGGTAATTCCGTCACGAGGATCCGTTCTTTGCCATTTGGCATCTCAGTGATCTCAACTTTTGCACGTACGGTAATAGAACCTTTACCTGTTTCATACGCTCTTCGGATTCCTGATTTTCCCATGACCAAACCACCTGTTGGAAAATCTGGTCCAGGTAATACTTCCATCAATTCATTGGTCGTCACATCAGGATTATCCATCAGCAAATCGATAGCCGCTACTACCTCAGACAAATTATGAGGTGGGATATTCGTTGCCATACCCACGGCGATCCCCGTCGTTCCGTTCACCAAAAGATTAGGGAAGCGAGCAGGTAATACAACGGGTTCTTTTTCTGTGTCATCATAGTTGCTTTGGAAATCAACAGTATTCTTATTGATATCACGCAGCATTTCTGTAGCGATTTTGCTCATCCGTGCTTCGGTATAACGCATAGCAGCGGCACCGTCACCGTCAACAGAACCAAAGTTTCCATGACCATCCACTAGCATATAACGGTAGCTAAATGGCTGCGCCATCCGTACCATTGACTCATAGATTGCACTATCCCCATGAGGATGGTATTTACCCATGACATCTCCGACGATTCTGGCAGATTTTTTATGGGCTTTATCCGGTGTCACACCTAATTCGTTCATGCCGTATAAAATACGGCGATGAACGGGTTTCAGACCATCTCTGACATCAGGCAGTGCACGTGCGACAATAACACTCATCGCATAATCGATGAAGGAGTCTTTCATTTCGCTGGTTAGATTGACATCATGGATGTTTTCTCTGATTTCTTCACTCATTCTTTTTCCTCCTTCATGATTAAATATCTAAGTTCTTCACGTAATGTGCATTTTCCTCGATGAATGCACGACGAGGTTCTACTCGATCCCCCATCAACATTTCAAATATCTGGTCTGCCGCGATAGCATCATCCACGCTGACGCGGGCCATCATTCGATTACTTGGGTCCATAGTTGTTTCCCATAGTTGATGATCATCCATTTCTCCAAGTCCTTTATACCGCTGAACACTTGGTTTTGGTGAGGCAGGAAGTGAAGCAACGACTTGTTTCAACTCTTCTTCTGCATTCTTTCCTGGTTGTACATACGTGATATTCTTCCCTTGTTTTACCCCGTATAAAGGTGGCTGAGCAATATAGACATAACCAGCTTCAACAATTGGACGCATGTAACGGTAAAAAAGAGTCAGCAACAATGTACGGATATGTGCACCATCGACATCGGCATCAGTCATGATCACTAATTTATGATAACGAGCTTTCGATACATCGAAATCTTCTCCAAACCCTGTACCCATAGCAGTAAATAAAGACCGAATCTCTTCATTTGCCAAGATCTTGTCCATGCTTGCTTTTTCAACATTCAAGATTTTCCCACGAATAGGCAAGATGGCTTGAAATTCTCGATTACGACCTTGCTTAGCTGATCCGCCGGCCGAATCTCCTTCGACGATGAACAATTCGCATTTTTCAGGATCGTTGCTAGAGCAGTCTGCTAATTTTCCTGGCAGATTACTGATCTCTAAAGCACCTTTACGTCTCGTTACTTCACGCGCACGTTTCGCTGCTAGACGAGCTCTGGAAGCTAATAATCCTTTTTCAACGATTTGACGGCCCACACTTGGATTTTCTAGCAAGAATTTCATGAAATGCTCGCTAAATAACCGATCAGTGACTGTCCGTACTTCGGAATTGCCCAATTTTGTTTTTGTTTGTCCTTCGAATTGAGGGTCAGGATGCTTAATAGAAATAACAGCTGTCAATCCTTCTCGCACGTCTTCACCAGTCAAGTTGTCATCATTTTCTTTCATCAGCTTTTGTTTTCGGGCATAATCATTGATCACCCGAGTTAATGCAGTCTTGAATCCTGATTCATGTGTTCCGCCTTCATACGTATGGATATTGTTGGCAAAACTCATGATATTGGAATGGTAGCCGTCTGTATATTGCATAGAGACTTCAACTGCGATATCTTGCTGCTCACCTTCCAAATATACAGGTTCTGGGAAAATCACGGTTTTGTTTGCATTCAAGTATTCGACATAACTTTTGATCCCGCCATCGTAATGGTATTCATTGATGACTGGTTCTTCTTCTCGTTTGTCCTCAATCGAAATACGCATCCCGCGGTTCAAGAAAGCTAGTTCACGGATTCGGGTAGCCAATTTTGAAAAATCAAACTCAGTTGTCTCTGTAAAAATTTCAGGATCTGGCGTAAAGTGAACCGTTGTTCCATGGCGATCCGTTTGTTCAATGATCTTTAAGTCGTCCACTACAGCTCCACGACGATACTCTTGATAGTACACATTTCCTTCTTTGTATACTTTGACATCAAGTTGCGTAGAAAGTGCGTTTACGACGGAAGATCCCACTCCATGAAGACCACCGGAAACTTTGTACCCGCCACCGCCGAATTTTCCTCCAGCATGTAAAACAGTAAAGACCGTTTCAACTGCAGGACGTCCGGTTTTTGCTTGGATATCCACTGGTATCCCCCGTCCATCGTCAATAACAGTGATACTGTTGTCTTTTTCTATAATCACATGGATTTTTGTTGCAAAACCTGCTAATACTTCATCGATCGAATTATCGACGATTTCCCAAACAAGGTGATGCAGACCTTCAGAACTAGTCGAACCGATATACATACCAGGTCGTTTACGAACGGCTTCAAGTCCTTCAAGTACTTGAATCTGACTGGCATCATATTCTTTAGCGCGTTCTACTAAACTTCTTTCTTCTGTCATTCAGTTTCTTCTCCTTTTAGTTTCCCTTGTCGAACATAAAAAATCTCAGGTTCAACAGTCATTTTATTTTTTACATGGTCAAGTGTCGTCGTTGTTAAGAACGTTTGAACTTTTCCTTCGATTGTTTCCAGCAGATGGAGCTGACGATTATCATCCAGCTCGCTCATCACATCATCTAATAATAGAATTGGATATTCCCCTGTCTCTTCTTTGATCAAATCGATTTCTGCTAATTTGACACTTAGAGCAGTCGTTCTTTGCTGTCCTTGCGATCCATAAGTCTGCACGTTTTTCTGATTAATAAAAAAGGAAAGATCGTCACGATGAGGACCAACTGTCGTCGTTCCCCGAAAAAGGTCTTTCTTTTTGTTTTGATTCAAAAGTGCGAGAAATTGTTCTTGGATTTGTTCTTGCGTATGTGTTTCTAAAGAATCGACTGCGGTGAGATACTCGATTTCCAGCTGCTCTTTGTGATGTGTGATTTGCTGATGTAAAGAATTAGCCCAAAACTCCAATCGCTTGATAAACTGTGCTCTTGCTTTCAATACTTTGCTGCCAAACGCTGCTAGTTGTTCGGACAAAATATCCAAATAAAGCAAATCAGTTTGTTTTTTTTCATTCAGTTGCTTCAAGTACTGGTTTCTTTGCTTCAAAATCGCTTGGTATTGGACAAGATCATAAAGATAGATTGGATTGATCTGACCTAATTCCATATCTAAAAATTTCCGCCTGATCTGCGGGCTGCCTTTTACTAACGAAAGATCCTCTGGTGCAAATAAAATGACATTCATTTGTCCCACGTAAGTACTTAACTTTTTTTGTTCGATATGGTTGATCTTGGTTTTTCGGCCTTTTTTAGATAATAAGATTTCTAATGGGAGAGTGGATGAACCTTTTGTGATCTCTCCTTGGATCATTGCCTGATCGTCATTCCAACCAATCAATTCCTGCTCACTACTTGTCCGATGGCTTCGCGTCATAGCCAATACATAGATACTTTCCAAAAGATTCGTTTTTCCCTGCGCATTTTCACCTAAAAAAATGACCAGATTCTTGGAAAATTCGATGTTCAGCTCTTCGTAATTTCGATAATTTTTTAAATACAGCTTATTCAGCCTCATTATCGTCGTTTCCTTTTTTTACCATAAAAAAAGTTCCTACTTCTGGAACTTCAACCATCATACCGGGATAAAGCTTGCGTCCACGACGATTTTCCGGCTCGCCATCGACTAACACAGTGTTTTCTGCCAAATACCATTTTGCTTGTCCGCCACTACCGATAACGGTGGCTTCTTTCAGCATTTGACCCAACGTCATGAATTCCGTATTTAGAATGACTTGTTGTTTCAATGTCCATCCCTCATTTTCATTATTAAAAGTATACTCTATTATACCTTTTTTTCCGCAATAAAACAAATTTATCCATATATTTTTCCATATAAGACGATTTAATCTAAAAAAGGTGATTTAAACAAAAATAAACAGAAAGCCTTAAAAGAGATTTTAGGGCCTTCTGTTTAAATTTTATTTTTTCTAATTCTTTTCAATTAAATTTTCAATATCTTTGAAAATCTTTGTTAATTTGTACGTACAGGAGTGATCAATTGGATAAATTGAACGCCATCTTCCGTTGGTTCCAACGTGAATGGTCGAATAGCGGAAATAAATTTTACCTTGATACTCATATCTCCAAATGCACGCAACGCTGCTTTCATATAATCCGGGTTGAAAGAAATCTCCAATGGATCGCCACTGCTTGCTGTATAGCTCAAGCTTTCTTCTACTTTCCCGATTTCTGGAGAATTTCCGTATAAAACAACCGCATCTGGACGGATGGATAAACGAACGATATTGTTGCGGCCTTCATGAGAAAGTAAAGAAGCACGTTCGATTGCCGCTAGAAAACTAGGAACAGAAAATTCGACCTCTGTATTAAAGCTTGATGGGATCAAACGATTGGTATCAGGATAGTTTCCTTCTAACAAGCGGGAATAGAAATACATTGTTTCCGTTTTGAACAATACTTGGTTTTCCATAATGCTGATTTCGACGATTTCTTCTTCATTTGTCAGTGAGCGAGACAATTCGATCAAACTTTTCCCAGGAATAACAATATCAAAATGATCAGCCGTTTGTTCTACTGGGATCACGCGTTGACTTAGACGGTGAGAGTCAGTAGCTACAGCCAATAAAGAATGATCAGATAAAATAAAATGCACACCCGTCAAGATCGGACGACTCTCATGCTGCGAAACAGCAAAAACTGTTTCGTTGATTAGTTTAGTCAATACGTGTACTGGTAATTTCATCTGGTTATGGCTTTCGACAACAGGAAGATGAGGATAATTATCTGCATCTAATCCATTCACGATAAAATTCGCTTTTCCAGAAGTGATCGCTACTTGTTTATTTTCTAATACTTCTAAAGTAAATGTTTCTTCAGGAAGTCTTCGAATGATTTCGCTAAAGAAACGAGCTTGTAAAACAATTGATCCGGTAGATTCGATTTGCATATTTGCTTTTTCGTTTTCAACAGACAAAAAAGTTTCAATTGATATATCAGCGTTGCTCCCCGTCAAAGTCAAACCTTCTTGTGTCAGTGTGATTTTTACACCTGTCAAAATAGGGATAGTGGTTTTGCTTGAAATAGCTCGTTGAACAGTTTGCAATTCCTGCATAAAGCTAGCTCGGTTTAAAGTAACTTTCATGATGTATCTCCTTTGAATGTTTGTTTATTTATTATTAGTTAAAAAGAATAATAAAAGTAATAGGGCATGTTGATTCTGTGGAAAACTCAAAAAACGCAAGAGAGAAACGAAAAAACAGCTGTGGAAAAAGTGTGTATAACTTTTGCTTGTTTTTTTCTTTTATCCACATGCTATTTTCAGTTGGTAGAATCGACAAATTAATTTAGTAAAAAGTTTTTGATTTCTGATACTTCATTTTGCATGCTGACACTAGAATCCATCAGCTGCTGGATCTTCTCATGGGCATGGATAACCGTTGTATGATCCTTGCCGCCGAATTCAGCTCCAATTTTCGGTAATGAATTATCTGTGAGCTCACGTGCCAAGTACATAGCGATTTGTCTAGGAACAACAATAGATTTGACGCGTTTCTTCCCTTTGAGATCTTTCAATTGGATGTGATAATACTTTGCCACTTCTTCTTGGATCTGCAAAATCGACAATTGAGGATGTCCTTTTCCTGATTTCAACGTTTTCAGCGCATCTGCAGCTAGACTAGTCGAAATATCTTCACTATTCATTGCAGCAAAAGCCTGTACTCGAACAAGTGCCCCTTCTAATTCACGAATATTAGAATCAATTTGTCCTGCGATATAGCTCAGCGTGTCATCTGGGATCTCTAGACGTTCAGCTGCTGCTTTTTTACGCAAAATCGCTGTTCTTGTTTCAAGATCCGGTGGCGTAATATCAACAGACAGCCCCCATGCAAAGCGAGAAACAAGGCGTTCTTGTAATTTCGGAATCTCGTTTGGCAACCGATCACTAGTTAGAACGATTTGTTTACCTTCATTGTACAAGGCATTGAAAGTATGGAAAAACTCCTCTTGCGTAGCTTCTTTTTCTGCGAAAAATTGAATATCATCTACTAATAGTAAATCAACGTTTCGATATTCTTGACGGAATTCTTCTGCTGTTTTGTTTTGGATCGAATTGATGAAATCATTAGCAAAAGTTTCACTGCTTACATATTTTACTTTGGCATTAGGCTGACTTTGCAGCATTTGATGACCGATGGCATGCATCAAGTGAGTCTTACCAAGTCCTACGCCTCCATAAAAGAAGAGCGGGTTATAAATAGAACCTGGATCTTCTGCTACAACGAGCGCTGCTGCATGAGCCATCTGGTTTCCTTTACCAATGACAAACGTATCAAAGGTATATTTAGGATTCAGCATGGCTTTTTTTAGCGGGCTAGGTGCCGCAACTTTTGGATTTTTTTCTTCTACAACTTCTTCTTGCTCTGCTTCTTCGCCAGTAATAAAGCGAGGGATAATCTCATTTCCTGATAGCATATAACCGACTTCAACGATTTTTGTTGCCAGGTTTTTTTCCCAATATTCTTTATGAATCTTGCTAGGAACCTCAACAACGAGCTGGTTTTGATCAAGAGTTCGAGGGTTCGCTGTTTCAATCCATGTATTATAGCTAGCAGGCGATAAATCCTTTTGGTATGTTGCTTTTAATTCATTCCATAAAGCATCGAGGGATACCATATAAGGCCTCCTCCTTCATTAAAAAGTGAATAACTAGTACTAATTTAGCATTTTTTTTAATAGTTTTCCACAGAAACCGAAGAAAAAAATTTTTTAATTACAATTATCCACACAATCGACAAATAAAAAAAAGAGAAAAACACAGCTGTCAAAAAAAGTTTTCCACACCACTAATGCACAGGTGGACAACTTGCAAAAATCACTAGATTTCCTCCTGTACCTGTGGATAACAAACGTATATTTATCAATAGTTTAGGGACGAAATGCACAGAAAAATGCCTGGTTGTGGATTACTTTTTTTACACGTGTGTTTTCTGTGTAAAAGTGCCTCGTTATTATTTGTGGATAATTCCTGTGCATAACTTTTTCCACATGGGATTCCCATAGAAAAAAATAATCTTGTGGATAAGTTTTGACAATCGATCTTCTATTTTATATTGACAAAATCACTACTTTGTCGTTATACTATCAAAGTATGTCTGTGTTTATAAAATAGATAAGAACATTTTGGAGGTGGAATATATGAAAAGAACATACCAACCAAATAAACGTAAACGTCAAAAAGTTCACGGATTCCGTAAACGTATGAGTACTAAAAATGGACGTCGTGTGTTAGCTAGCCGTCGTCGTAAAGGAAGAAAAGTTCTTTCAGCTTAGGCCACTGGGGTTTCAGTGGTTTTTTTTATACTCTTTTTTAGGGAAATGATGAAAGGACAATCGTAATTATGGTATGATTATGAGCGTAAGTGAGAGATAGAAAAGGAAAGAAAACTAATGAGAAAAGCGTATCGAGTAAAAAAAGAACGAGAGTTTCAAGCCGTGTTTCATACGGGAGATTCTTTTGCTAACCGCAAATTCGTCGTTTACCGTTTGAAAAAACCGGGACAGCCTCATTTTCGAGTTGGTTTATCTGTAGGAAAAAAGGTCGGCAACGCGGTAAGCCGCAATGAAGTCAAACGAAAAATCCGAGCAGCAGTTTATTCTATAAAAGAAGAGATTGATCCGGAGTTGGATTTTATTGTGATTGCTAGACCAAGTGTGAAGGGGCTGACTTATGATGAGGTTCGCTCCAATTTAGTCCACGTCTTAAAACTTGCAAAAATAATCGATAGAGAGGAAAAGAGTAAGTGAAGAAATACAAACGTTTACTTTTGATGGCCGGTATCGTTAGTTTGGTCATCGTCTTATCCGGTTGCGGAACTGGGGAAGTCAGCGCACAAAGTACAGGAATTTGGGATCGTTATATTGTTTATTACTTTGCTGAGGCGATCAAGGCGTTGTCATTTGGTAATGCAGGGATAGGGATCATTTTATTTACCTTGATCATCCGTGTGATCTTGTTGCCGCTGATGCATTTCCAAACAAAGAGCATGCGCAAGACACAAGAATTACAACCGAAATTAAAAGCACTGCAGCAACAATATAGTTCAAGAGACCCAGAAACACAAAGTAAATTAAGAGAAGAGCAACAGCGTTTATATGCGGAAAATGGAGTCAATCCATATGCTGGTTGTCTTCCTTTATTGGTACAAATGCCAATCTTGATGGCGTTATGGCAATCTATTTCCCGTGTACCTGAGTTGAAACAAGGCCATTTCTTATGGTTGAACTTAGGGAACGCGGATCCAACATTTATCTTGCCGATTCTAGCAGCAATCTTTACTTTTGCAAGTACGTATTTATCTAGCATGAGTCAGATTGAATCGAATGCATCAATGAAGATCATGAATTTCGTGATGCCTGTAATGATTTTAGTGATGGGTGTCAATTTAGCCAGCGGTCTTTCATTATACTGGGTGGTTTCCAATGCCTTCCAAGTTGTACAAACGCTGCTGATCAACAATCCTTTCAAAATTCGAAAAGAACGGGAAGAAGAAGCACGTAAAATCCGCGAAAGAGAACGTGCATTGAAGAAAGCAATGAATCCTAAGAAAAAACGGAAATAATAGGGGAGGGAATGCTAATGCCGATTTATGAAGCTGCAACAATAGATGAAGCTGTTCAACTAGGTCTAGCTGATTTGGGCTTGGCCAAAGACCAAGTTGAAATCGAAATACTGGAAGAAGGAAAAAAAGGTTTCCTAGGAATGGGCCGAAAAAATGCACGGCTTTCGATCCAGCCAAGTATCAGTGAAAAAATTTCTGAAACAGTAGAACAGACGGTAGAAGAGATTTTAGAAGAAGAACCAACAGCTGAGATCGAGGTAGTCAACGAAACGATTCTTGAAGAAAAAACAGAAGAAGTAAGTGAGCTAGGTGATGAAGCAGCTTTAACGGAATTGGCAGTCTATCTTACTGAAATTTCAAAACAGCTTGATGCTCCAGCTCTTGTCAAAATGGAAAGAGAATCCAATAATATGGTCGTTTTCCATTTAGAAACACAAAAGCAAGGGTTACTGATTGGGAAACATGGAAAAACGCTGAATGCATTGCAATATCTGGCACAAGTCTTCATCCATCGTTTAGCAAGAAATAAGCTATCTGTAGTGGTCAATGTAGGCAATTACCGTGAAAAGCGCCAAGAGATCATTCAGCGTTTAGCTGATCGCACGGCTGAAAAAGTAAAACGGACAGGACAGCCTGTTTTCTTAGAACCAATGCCTGCCTTTGAACGTAAACAAATCCATGCTGCATTAAGTAAAGATGAACATGTAAAAACACATTCGGAAGGTGAGGAACCTTATCGTTACTTAGTAGTTGAACCTGCTAAAAAATATTATTGATTCCATTACTTTTTGAATAAATCACGTTGACAAAGTTTTTCAAACCAAGTATATTTTACTAGAAATCATTCTTATCAGAGTATACGATGAAGTAGTCACTAACTTTGATAGAAAAAAGCGGAACGAAACTGTTTTCAGTTTTGCTCCGCTTTTTTTGTACCTGTTTCATTTAACCAATCGTCGTTTGGATAAATTGGATCACTGTTCCATAAGCAAAAAGTTCCAGAAAATACTTTCCATCCCGATTTCTTTGCTGATACTCAAAATGACAGTTGATCACCGCATTCGCACCATATTCAAGAACCTTCATCTTTAATTTCCTCTTCGTTGTCAAGAAAAGATCCTCTTTGGGAAAAGCTGGGTCAAACAAATCAGCTTCTAAGCATTCCACAACAAAAACGATATCGCGGACGATATATTTTTGATTGATATTTCCTGTAGATAAAACAACATCGTTGATCCGAGAATCACTTTCTTCTTTCAATGCATCAGAGTTGAACTGGCTCACTCCTTTTCTCCTTTCAAAAGTGTATAGTTTAGATAGCGCTACCATTTAGTGTACCGTTTTTTTTAAGAAAGATAAAGCCTTGTTTATACAGTATTTTCTCTTCGAATAAACCAAAGAACACAAAGAGACATCCAAAGTCAATTAAATGTAAGGTAATGGAATCAGGTGAGGTACAACTTCATATAACTTGTTTTAAACACTTGATTCCTTATAGCAAGTGTGATAACCTATGACCAGAATTTAATCAAGAACAAGCAGTCAAAGTGCGAAGTTCACCGTTTATTATGCATAAAGGGTGGAGTGGGCACTTTTTTTGTGCGCAAAATGAAAAAGGAAGTGAAAAAATGGCTGAAATTACTTTAGAATTTGATACGATTGCGGCAATTTCTACCCCGCCTGGAGAAGGGGCAATCAGTATCGTTCGTTTAAGTGGCGATCAAGCTGTGCAACTAGCAGATAAAGTTTATCATTCTGGGAATAAACGACTATCAGAAGTACCAAGCCATACGATTCATTATGGACATATCGTTGATCCTAAGAGCGATCAGCTAGTCGATGAAGTCATGGTCTCTGTGATGAGAGCACCAAAGACATTTACGCGGGAAGATGTAGTAGAAATCAATTGTCACGGCGGGATCGTCGTAGTCAATCAAATTTTGCAGTTATTGTTAAGAGAAGGGGCAAGATTAGCTGAGCCAGGCGAATTCACAAAACGGGCATTCTTGAATGGTCGTGTTGACCTTTCACAGGCAGAAGCTGTAATGGATTTGATTCGAGCAAAAACAGACAAAGCAATGGGGTTAGCCCTTAATCAGTTAGACGGCAATCTGTCTGCTTTGATCCGCTCATTGAGACAAGAGATTTTAGAGACATTAGCTCAAGTAGAAGTAAATATTGATTATCCGGAATATGACGACGTCGAAGAATTGACTACGAAGTTATTGCTTGAAAAAGCACAGATGATCCAACAAAGAATTCAAGCACTACTTGCTACGTCCAAGCAAGGAAAGGTTCTGCGGGAAGGGTTAAGTACGGCGATCATCGGTCGGCCAAATGTCGGCAAATCAAGCTTGTTAAACCATTTGTTAAGAGAAGAAAAAGCCATCGTTACGGACATTGCAGGAACGACTCGAGATGTAATCGAAGAGTATGTCAATGTTCGAGGCGTACCGCTCAAGCTAATCGATACAGCTGGAATTCGGGAAACAGAAGATGTGGTGGAACGTATCGGGGTCGAAAGAAGCCGTAAAGCATTAGCAGAAGCAGACTTGATCTTACTTGTTCTAAACCAAAGCGAACCACTGACAGCAGAAGATGAACAATTACTGGAAGCGACAAGTGGATTGAAACGGATCATTCTTCTAAATAAAACAGATTTGCCAGCACAGTTGGAACAAGAAAAATTGAACAAATGGATCGAAAATGAACCAGTTTTTTCAATTTCCGTAGCTAAAAACGACGGACTAGATCGTTTGGAATCAGCTATTTCTGATTTATTCTTCAGCGGAGAAACAGGAGAAAGAGACGCTACTTATGTTTCCAATACCCGCCATATCGCATTGTTAGAAAAAGCTTCCCTGTCACTTGAAGAAGTCATTGCAGGTATTGATGCAGGAATGCCTGTGGATCTCGTTCAAATCGATATGACGCGTTGCTGGGACTATCTAGGAGAAGTGGTTGGCGACAGTGTACAAGATGAATTGATCACTCAATTATTCAGTCAATTTTGTTTAGGAAAATAAAAGGAGGAACAAACGATTGAAACATTATGAAGCAGATGCGTATGACGTGATCGTTGTCGGCGCAGGACATGCCGGTTCAGAAGCTGCACTTGCTGCTGCACGTATGGGCTCAAAAACGTTATTACTGACAATAAATTTGGATATGGTAGCATTCATGCCATGTAATCCTTCTGTAGGCGGACCAGCTAAAGGCGTTGTTGTTCGAGAAATCGATGCGCTAGGTGGAGAAATGGGTAAGAATATCGATAAAACCTATATCCAAATGCGTATGTTGAACACAGGAAAAGGTCCAGCTGTCCGAGCATTGCGAGCACAAGCAGACAAACATGCTTATTCAACAGAAATGAAACATACAATCGAAAAAGAACCAAATTTGACGTTAAGACAAGGAATCGTCGAAGAACTGATCGTCGAAGATGGTGTTTGTCATGGTGTAGTGACTTCCACAGGAGCGAGCTATCGGGCAAAAGCAGTTGTTATTACAGCCGGAACAGCACTTCGCGGAGAAATCATTATCGGTGAATTGAAATATTCATCAGGTCCGAATAACTCTCAACCTTCTATTGGACTAGCGAATCATCTAAAAGAACTTGGCTTTGCTATCGAACGGTTCAAAACAGGAACACCGCCTCGAGTAAAATCAAGTACAATCGATTATTCTGTTACAGAAGAACAACCTGGTGACAAAGAGCCGAATCATTTTAGCTTTAGTACACCAGATAGTGCCTATAAACTAGATCAGGAATCTTGCTGGCTGACCTATACAGGTGAGACGACTCACCAAATCATTCGAGACAACTTACATCGTGCCCCAATGTTTACAGGGATCGTTGAAGGGGTAGGCGCTCGCTATTGTCCATCCATCGAAGATAAGATCGTGCGTTTTGCAGACAAACCACGTCACCAACTATTTTTAGAACCAGAAGGCTTGAACACAGAAGAAGTCTATGTTCAAGGGTTATCTACTTCTTTACCAGAAGATGTCCAAGTCGACATGCTTCATTCCATCGCCGGTTTGGAAAAAGTAGAAATGATGCGTACAGGATATGCTATCGAATATGACGTAGTAGAACCACACCAGCTCCGTCCGACATTAGAAACTAAAGTCGTTGAAAATCTTTATACAGCTGGACAAACAAATGGTACAAGCGGGTATGAAGAAGCGGCTGGACAAGGGCTGATTGCCGGTATCAATGCAGCTTTGAAAGTTCAAGGAAAAGAACCTTTAGTAATCAAACGAAGTGACGGTTATATCGGTGTTATGATCGACGATTTGGTGACAAAAGGAACGAACGAGCCTTACCGTTTATTGACTTCACGTGCTGAATACCGTCTGCTTTTACGTCATGATAATGCAGATTTGCGATTGACAGAAATGGGTCACCATGTGGGCTTAGTAAAAGAGGACCAATACAAGGCTTATTTGAAGAAAAAAGAAGCAGTTGAACAAGAAATCAAACGTTTGATGAATGTACGAATCAAACCAACAGAAGAAGTTCAAGCCTTTTTAGCGACGATTAATGCGGCACCTCTAAAAGATGGCGTACTAGCAAGCGACTTTTTAAGACGCCCTGAGATTACTTATGCAGATCTTCTACGGTTTATTCCAGAGAATGAAGAATTAACACGAAAAGAAATCGAACAAGTAGAAATCCAAATCAAATATGAAGGCTACATCAAAAAAGCCATGGAAAAAGTAGAAAAATTAAAACGCATGGAAGCGAAAAAGATTCCAGAAAACATCGACTACGCAGCAATCAACGGATTAGCAACAGAAGCAAAACAAAAATTGCAGAAAATCCAACCAGAAACAATTGCCCAAGCTAGCCGGATCAGCGGAGTAAATCCTGCAGATCTAAGCATCTTAATGGTCTATATCGAACAAGGGAAGATTGCGAAAGTTGAAGCGTAATGCAGTGGTACGAAAGGATTCGTGAGAATAAATAAGTCCTTATCGTATCGACTGACTCCGTTTTTGACTCCGTATATCACGCATTCATGTAGGAATTGAACAATTCAACTGTTTCTTCTTGTCGATTTTGCGATACTTGGATATAGATGTCCATGGTTGTCTTAGATGAAGAATGCCCTAATCTATCTTGTACGTCTTTTACTTGAGCACCTGCTTCAAAAAGCAATGTAGCGTGGGTCTTTCTAAAGCCATGGACTTTGATTATTTTCATATCAGGGAACTTCCTAGCTACTTTACTCATTACATGATTAGGGTAGCCCTTATACAGGAAGTCCCTTTTTTTATTTGCTTTAATAGTGCTGATAACAGGTACATCATCCATATTATCGATTCTGATACCTCTAGAAAGATTCTTTTTTATGACGGTACGTTTCCACTTCCTAAGTATGGTCAAAGTCCCGTCGTCTATTGTGATTGTTCTCTTAGATGACCCTGTCTTTGTAGGATTGATACATAGAGAGCCATCAGATAGCTCTACTAGCGTTTTATTGAACTGCACAGTCTTTTTATCAAAATCGATGTCTTTCCACTTCAGCCCCAGTATTTCCCCCTTCCTAGCTCCTGTATAAGCAGCTAGTCTAAAAAATGTTAGAGCACGATCATCTTTCAGCTCTTGCAAGCAATCAAAGAATTGTCGAAGCTCTTCTTTCGTGTAAAACTCCGCTTCGATCTCTGCAGAGTCATGATTAGACTTAGGTGTAATGGTACGTTCCATGGGATTGGTCTTGATTACGCCAATCAATATACCGTAGTTGAATACCTGTGAAGTGTAACTTTTTATTTTCTGGTAAGAATGATACTTCATTGACCATTCAGTTAGTATTTTTTGACATGTAGCAGGAGTGATAGCCTCTAACTTCATTTTTCCAAAAGAGGGAAGGATTTGGTTCGTGAAGTGATTCTTGATCCGTTGTTCTGTTGTGTTTCGAATATTTTTAACGTGTTGGCTCATCCATAGATCATATAACTCACTGAACGTCTTGATAGAGTGTTGACTTATTCCATTAGATTCGATTTCTAACTGGAATCGAGCCAAGTCTAAAGAGGCTTCTTTTTTTGTTTTGAATCCTCTACGTGTCGTTCGTTTTTCTTTACCTGTCATCGGGTCTTTGCCCATGTAAACTTTGTAAAGCCAAGCTGTGGTGCCATCGCTTTTTTTGTATTGTTGTATAGTTGCCATAGTGATTTCCTCCTTGAAGAAGCCATAGAAGCCCGCTGAGAGCTTGTCAGCTATAAAGGAATCACCTCCCTTCATTTCTTAGTAAAAATGATTTTTTTCAAGAGGAGTATATCTTTTAAAGTAAAAAAAGTAAATCTTGTTTTTGATTAATTCAGCAATTAATGTTGATTATTGTTATTTTTTAATGTAAAATAAAATCGAAAAAGTGATTTTTCTGTTTTCCTAACATATTTTATTGACAAAAAACAATATTTTTTAAATGTTGATATAAAGCTATTGTTTTTTGTCAATAAAGAAAAAACACTAAAAAATATCGAATAAGTTTTATCTAATTAAACTTGAGATACCGAAAAACACCTTGTAGAATTCTTATGCAAAGGTGTTTTTTTATTGCCTAGATATTAAAAAATGAAGGAGTCGAGTGACGATGGAATTAAAAATAGAGTTTGATGATTTCATGCAAGATTTAGAACAGCTGATTGAAGAGACAGTGCAAAGTGTGAATCATAATTCTTACACAAAGGAATATTTTAGCACTAAGGAAGTTCAAGAATACATGGGAGGAATATCAAAAGGAACACTTGCTAAGATGGTTAATCTAGGGCTGAAGAAAATAGTCATAGACAGGATATGTTTATACAAAAAAGCAGACGTTGATGATTTTCTCGAGGAATATAGGAGATAGAGAATATAGTCACATAATAATCAGTATTTGTTTATTTACAAGAAAATAATATAAACAAATAAAAAAGCATAAAGGAGAGAACGTAGATGAATAAATTAGAGTTTGAATTATACAGGGAATCAATTATAAAGAAGATAAATGAATTGTTCATTACTTATAGAAAGACTTACTTGATGCAATATGAATTGAATCAAGGAGACTGTAAGTATAGGGAAGTTAAACATTATTTAACAGATACAATTATTGACAAGCACTTAGCTAATCAGCTCACTGTAGGTATAAAGCTAGGAGCCGGAGGGTTAACTAAGTTCTTTACTTTTGATGTCGATATAAAAGATAACAAATATGAATGTCAAGATGTTACTCGCAAACTTGTTAATCTACTGGTTGATCATTATGGAATCCCCAAAAATGATATACATGTTTCAACCAGTGGACAAAAAGGATATCATGTAGACTTGTATTTTACGGATGTCATTCCAGAATCTAAATTGATACCCTTTTATGAGGAGGTTTTACGTAACTTAAACGAAACACCTAGGAGAATAGAGCGTAGACCAACAACTGGTCAAGGTGTAAAACTACCTTTAGGGATGCATAAGGCAACAAATCAAATTTGTCATTATGTGGATAATCAAACATTTGAAGAATTGAGTATAAAATATTTTCTCAATATTCAACCCATGAATAGAGATGAATTTTGTCAAGATATTCTAAGTCAATGCTCAGTTACAAAAACTACTAAGAATAAACCTAAAATCAATGTAGAGTATCATCCCGATGGAATGTCCAAAGAAGAACTAAAAATAATATTTGAAGAGAACCATTTATTATGTGGTGGTACCCGAAATAATTTCACATTATACGGGGCAATGCTTCTTAAAGAGCAAGGTTATTCTGAACAAGATACATGTAAAAAAATACTTAGTGTATTAGAAAACACGTTATCATCAGAAAAAACATCTCAATATATACGAAGTGTTTCAAAGGATGATTTAAGAAAAGAAACAGCGCGGGTTATACAGACTGTTTATGATCGTGATTATAAATTAGCACGAAACCCCCATAATACTAAAATAGACTTTTGTTATGAAGAGATTCAACTCCTTGTATCTATAGGGAATGTTGCGTTAATTAGATTAGCATTTGTTCTATTAGTACATGCAAAGAGGTACGCAAATGATGAGGGAATATTTTTTTGTACTTACGAGCAACTAAGTAAGCACGGAGTTGATAAAAATAGAGGACGTGTTTTGAAAAGACTCAAACAGTTAGCTTCCCTTGATTTTCTAGTTATTATTATCCAAGGTAAATATTCAGAGGTCACAAAGAAAAAATCCCCTAATTTGTATAGAATTAATAATGATTTTAGTGACAGGGATGGAAAAAAATACTTTGCTTGTGAAGGAATAGTAAGTTTAACAGAGATTGCTATGAATTTTTCTTTAACAGATGAGGAAATACGCATTTTACGTAAAGTGAATGCTAAGTATTTGGTGGAGTAACTCTATTTATGACAAGGTATAAAAAAGCATTTTTAATGCTTTTTTATTTTGCAAGCGTGACAGCATCCTAGAGCATCTTTAAGTTTCTAATTATAGTTTTTCTAGGAATATAATTAAAACCTTGTCAGGGGGACTATACGGGTCTTACATTTAACACCTATTAATAAGTAAAAAAGTTATTACGTTCGGACTCTTGCTTTTTGAGTAATTTCATATAATCAATCGTTCTCTCTCTATCATGGGGGCTGAGTGATCGATACAAGGTCAAAAAGTCTTCCTCCGCTTCAATCATCTCTTCATCTAAAAAATGGCTTACAGGGACCCCAAGCGCTTTTGAAAGAGCGGTTAGGCTTTCTAGATTAGGTTCTGTTACAGAATTTTCCCATCTTGCTACAGCTTGCTGTGTAGAGAAGATTTTTTCAGCTAGTTCTTTTTGTGTCCATCCTAGAGCTTTTCGCTTTTCTCTGATGATTTTTGCATATTGTTTCTGTTTCAATAATTACACCCCCTTTCTCAGTAGGGTACAACAACTTGTTGTATTTGTAATGATATACAAAGTTTTTATATATTTTATGAGTTGAAATACATCATATCGTTGTATATAATAAAAAACAGGGAGTGAGGATATGAAAAAAACAAGTAATCTCAGCCGATACAGAGAAGAAAGAGGACTTTCTCAAACTGAGTTAGCAAGAAAGATGAACGTTACACAACAATGTATAAGTTCATGGCAAACAGGGAGAACAATTCCTAAACCCTATCAAATGAAAATGCTTTCTGAAATATTAAGTGTACCAATAAATGAGTTATTTTCTGAGGTGTTTAATAAAGCAATGTAGTTTGGCAATAAGAAACTACACGATTTTAGGAGGGAAAGACATGTATTGTAGGAAGTGTGGTAAAGAAATAGCAGATGAAAGTAAGTATTGTCAGTTTTGCGGATCATCACAAGAAACAGTTGAGGTAACCGGAATAGAAATAGTAAAGAAAAGTACTGAGCAGACACTCAGTGAAATGAAGGAACAAATCGTACATGGACAAGAGACAGGGAAGCTGTATTTGATTATTGGTTGGGTTTCTATGGTAGTATCGTTAGTATTTATTCCTATTGTATTTGGTGCTGTTGCTGTTATTATGGGTTACTTATATCGAGAGAAAGATGAAAAAATGGGTACGGTTTTGATGATAGCAGGGGTAGCTGGAGCAATTTTTGGTGTACTTTTAGGGATGTCAATGTACTGATGAAAGCAAATTATTTTGGAGATAGGAGATAAAAAGTTGAATAAAGTAAATGTGAACAAGAAGTTTGTCATCATAGGTATCGTTGTCTTGGCTATTATAGGTATCATTTTTTCAAAAATGACGGGTACATCTGGATTAGAGAAGTCATCAGAACCATTGGTAACACAGATTTTACAAGAACAGTATAACTTAAATCGGTCATGTGATGATGTGACGATTACTCATGAAAATGGAGATAACACGTACCGAGCTAAAGCTACGTTAGACAATGGTAGTGCTATCAATATAAATATTGAGTACTATCCAAAGAAAGACCGTATATATGTGGAGATACCATATACTGAGGTGTTAATGTTGAACTAAACCCCACCCCATTGTTATAGAACCGTGTTTCATATGGAACATTTAGGAAGACTAACTTTCTAGGGGTTCCTTTTTTTTGTCTTTTGAAATCCGCTTAAGTGAATTGTATCTGAAATGAAACGATATATAATTGTGTAAATATTGATTTAAACATGTTTCTGTTGTTTCAGATAGTGATAAGTAAGATACAGTTTTTGGAACATTAACTAAATTTTATTTTACTGTTTAGTGTATTTTTTAAGAAATATTTCCTAATGGAAATATTTCAGATGTATATGAAATGATAAAAGTTGAAAAATTAGTTAAAAGTAGTATTCACATATAATAGGTACTTCAATATTTATGGTTACAAGTAAGATTGTATTTTTTCTGGAAATGTGATATATAACATTTCTCTAAAAATGTCAATAGCATTTAGAACGCATGGTAGGCTGTCTAAGGAGTTTTGTTAAATTAAGCATTAAAACTCTTTATTTAAGGTTAAAACGCCCTATAACGGATTTTAGAGTGTTTTTGTGACGTGTTAGTTTGTAGATAAGTATACTATGTGCTATAATATCCATGGAAAATAAAAAAACAATGAATCGGCAAATTCATTGTTAAGGTATTAGTACTATACGGGCATGCATAGGACTTAATAGTTAATATCACATATGTAAGTATACTATCATATAAATAGGTAAATCAAAAGATAGAACTTAAGTTCGTAAATTATTTTTCTTATGTAATATAGTATGTAATACCCTTTTATTTTCTTAATACTTGGCTAAAGCCAATAACAGAAAAAGGGGAACCATATGACAAAATTTATTGAAACTAGAAATTATAATGCCATCCAAGACACAAGTAATAAAGCAACGAAAGCAGATGTAATCAGCCTAATTGGTACTGATGAAATATCCAATTCAATAAAAAAAGAAATCGCTTTTATAGAAAGCGAGTGCAGTGTAGAAGGCTCAAAAGAGGTAATTCAGCTTTTTAAACAAATAAAAAATAAAAAATACGATCAAGATATATCAGCTAAAGAAATAGAATTGATAGGTTTTGATGACAAACAACAAATAATACTAGGAATTAGAAATATAGATAACCCGGAAGAAATTAGTTTTACTGCTAAAGGAATATATTCTTTTAGTAGTACATTCTTGGATGAGTTATTTTGTCTAGACAAATTTGCTGGATATTGCTTACGTACTGGACAAAAAGACTTGCTCATTGATAATATAAAATATTTACTTGAAAACTCGGAAAATAGTAAAAAGCAATATCGTTTTATTGAAGGAAAAAAAGACGGGGAAGTATATTTACGTGCTCTAACTTCTAGTAGATATAGAAATTATGACAATAATATAGTATTGTACTTATGTCTAAATATAATGCATCAGTATTCAAACAGAATGAAGAATCCTGTTTTTATTGAACATGCCTTCATAACAGATTCAAGTTTAAACATGAGTATAAAATTAAAGAATAAAATTTCTTTAGGAAATCAATATCAAGTGCAAATTGGTGTAAATATTTCTAATAGCGAAATTCGTGAAGGTGTTGTTTTATTTGAATTGACATACACTATCATTGATAAAAAAGGAATGAGGTCTACTGCAATTGGAGATAGCGTGTTGAAAGTAAAGCACAACTTAAATGCAGAGACTGTAAAAGAGCGTATAAAAATTCTGTATAAATTAGAAGAGATGTCTAAAGACACATTAAGTGGTATCAACGAAGCTAGACTTTCAAAGAAATTAGATGCTGATCAATTAGGCGTTATTTTTGAAAGGCTGGCAGGAAAAAGAACTAAAGGAATAGGAGCTACAGCAAAACAAGAACTAAGCAGACTTTCAGATGAAGTAGCTGAAAATACTTATTCACTTCTAGAATTATTCAACAAATTAGAAAGTATTAACGCGAGTGTTGATGATTTGACATATATTAAAAGAAAATTTGCGGAATTTTTAACTAAAGGTTTTAGATAATTAAATTTACTATATTGTGAGTGCCCGTAAGCAATTAAGACTAGTATGACAATACATGAAAGAATAAATTGTAATTAAGTGTTTAAAAAAGAAGATATAGACACTAAGAAAAATTAAGCTATTTAATTATAACTGATAGTGATCGTAAATATTCTTAATCAAAGAAACAAACCTTTGTATAGATATTATTCATCTATTCAAAGGTTTGTTTGTATCAGCGGGCTTGTTTTGACTCCGTGTCTGACTCCGTCGTATTGATTTTAAATGATATTCGATGACCAATTAATAGGTCGTTTTTGAAATTTTTGTCTCTATATGACTCAGTTTGATAATTATTGATAGATCGATTTGGGTCTATATCGAACAAGGGAAGATTGCGAAAGTCAGTGAACCAGCGTAATACGTAATAATAAATAGAAGAGAGAACCAGTTTTTGCAGAAATTGCTCAAAGCTAGTTCTCTCTTCTATGTGTATTTTATAAGTGTCATAATAGAAAGAAAAAATCTATCGGCCTTTCTTACTTTTCAAATTTTTAAGAATCCATATGGAAGGATTGCATGTCTTGGAATTTTGCGTTAAAGTAGGGAGAGAATCTGTGAAACAATTGCTGTTTCACAATGAAAGGAATAATTATGATACCAGAAGAATTTCGCCAATCTTTGGCAGAAAAAGGGATAGAGCTTACCGATCATCAAATGGAACAATTTGCTATCTATTATCGGACATTAGTCGAATGGAACGAAAAAATGAATCTTACAGCCATTACGGATGAAAAAGACGTATACTTGAAGCATTTTTACGATTCGCTTACATTAGCATTTGAAGTAGACTTTACGCAACCTTTATCTTTATGCGATGTCGGTTCAGGAGCAGGGTTTCCTAGCGTACCTTTAAAAATTGCCTTTCCCGAATTGCAGATAACGATTGTTGATTCTCTGAATAAACGAATAACCTTCTTGTCTGAACTAACTCGATTATTAGGAATCGATGCTTCCTTATATCATGACCGGGCAGAAACATTTGGACAAAATCCTCAATTTCGTGCATCATTTGACCTTGTCACTGCTCGTGCAGTTGCTCGTTTGAATGTGTTAGTAGAATTATGTTTGCCCTTGGCTAAACAAGAAGGCTATTTTTATGCATTGAAAGCAGCAAAAAGTGAAGAGGAACTGACAGAAGCAAAACAAGCGATTGCTTTATTAGGTGGTAAATTCCTCAAAGAAGAGGCGGTTACCTTGCCGAATGTCTCTGACCAACGGCATATTATCGTCATTCAAAAAAAGAAAATAACCCCAAAGAAATACCCAAGAAAGCCCGGTCTGCCTAATAAGCAGCCAATCAAATAGGAGGAGAAGAGATGGCACAAATAATATCTGTTGCGAACCAAAAAGGTGGCGTCGGCAAAACAACGACGACGGTAAATCTAGGTGCTTGTCTTGCCAGCCTTGGCAAAAAAGTATTGCTAGTGGATATGGATGCACAAGGAAATGCTACCAGTGGTGTCGGGATCAGAAAACCCGATGTGACAAAAGACATCTATGACGTTCTAGTCAATGAATTGCCAATTGATGAGGCGACGTTGATCACTGAACATGAAAATTTGAGTATTGTGCCTGCGACTCTCCAATTAGCAGGAGCAGAGATCGAATTGACATCAATGATGGCAAGAGAATCAAGATTAAAAGGATCTTTAGCAGAAGTCAGCAGCCAGTATGATTATATTTTGATCGACTGTCCGCCTTCTCTTGGCCATTTGACAATCAATTCATTTACAGCAAGTGATTCGATTTTGATACCTGTTCAGTGTGAATATTACGCATTGGAAGGATTAAGCCAATTACTGAATACGGTTCGTTTAGTCCAAAAGCACTTCAATCCAGAATTGGAAATAGAAGGTGTCTTGCTGACCATGTATGATGCACGAACAAATCTGGGAAATGAAGTCGTAGAAGAAGTACGCAAATACTTCCGCGAAAAAGTCTATGAAACAATCATCCCAAGAAATATTCGTTTATCAGAAGCACCTAGTCATGGAAAACCGATCATCGACTACGATCCACGTTCTCGGGGAGCTGAAGTCTACCAAGCATTGGCAAAGGAAGTGGTAAGTCGTGAAGAAAAGTAAAGGATTAGGCCGAGGAATCGATGCATTGTTCCAAGATTTAGAAAACTTAGAGACGGTGGATGTAAAAGATGATACCGTGGTCCAGTTGCCATTGAATGAGCTGCGTCCAAATCCGTATCAGCCTCGTAAGACATTTGAAGAAGTATCTTTGCAAGAACTAGCTAATTCTATTGAACAATCAGGCGTCTTCCAACCAATCATCGTACGCCGTTCTGCAGTAAAAGGATATGAGATCATCGCAGGGGAAAGACGTTTTCGAGCGTCCAAACTAGCTGAAAAAGAAACGATCCCTGCTATCGTCAGAGACTTTGACGAAGAAGCAATGATGCAAGTAGCCGTGTTGGAAAACCTGCAACGGGAAGATCTGAATCCATTAGAAGAAGCAGAAGCGTATGAAATGCTGATGAAAAATCTGAAACTGACACAAGCAGAAGTGGCTAGTCGTTTAGGAAAGAGCAGACCTTATATCGCCAATTATTTGCGCTTGCTTTCTTTACCAGATCTTGTTAAGGAAATGGTGCAAGATCAACGTTTATCTATGGGACAAGCTCGTACGCTGTTAGGCTTGAAAAACAAATCATTGATCTTGAAATTAGCCAATCGTGCAGTAACTGAAAATTTAACTGTCCGCCAACTGGAACAGATCGTTTCTGAGTTAAATCAAAACGATGGAAAAGAAAAGAAAAAAATCCCAAGGCTAGCAAAGGAAAAACCCTATTATATCCGAGAAAGCGAAGATCGTTTGATGGATAAATTCGGTACGAGCGTAGCTATCCAAGAAAAAAACGGGAAAGGTAAGATCGAGATCGAATACCTTTCTCAAAAAGATTTGACACGAATTCTTGATATCTTGAATATTCAATTTGATGAAGAATAAACAAAAAGGAGGCTATTTTTATGTACGACTTGCACGATATCGTTGAAATGAAAAAACCTCACGCTTGCCAGACGAACCGCTGGGAAGTCATTCGAATGGGCGCAGATATCAAAATCAGATGTATGAATTGCGGACATATCGTCATGATGACCCGTCGAGATTTTGAAAAGAAATTAAAAAAAGTAATTGAAAAAAATGCAGAGAAAGAGTGAATAAATTTATGGCATTGACTGCTGGAATTGTTGGGTTGCCCAACGTAGGAAAATCAACTTTGTTTAATGCGATCACAAAAGCAGGAGCAGAAGCAGCAAACTATCCCTTTGCGACGATCGACCCTAACGTAGGGATGGTAGAAGTACCTGACTGGCGTTTGCAACGCTTAACAGAACTTGTACATCCGAAAAAAACTGTTCCGACGACTTTTGAATTTACAGATATTGCTGGGATCGTAAAAGGCGCTAGTAAAGGAGAAGGTTTGGGGAATCAATTCTTAAGCCATATCCGCCAAGTAGATGCTATTTGTCACGTTGTCCGCTGTTTTGATGATGATAATATCACTCACGTAGAAGGACGCGTCGATCCACTAGAAGATATTGATACAATCAACTTGGAACTAGTGTTAGCAGACTTGGAATCGATCAACAAACGCTATACTCGTGTAGCAAAAGTTGCTAAAACCAAAGATAAAGATGCAGTGGCAGAGCTAGCTGTATTGGACAAAATCAAACCTGTACTGGAAGAAGGAAAATCTGCTCGAACGATCGAATTCACAGAAGAAGAACAAAAAATCGTTAAATCACTATTCTTATTGACGACAAAACCAATTCTTTACGTAGCAAATGTGTCAGAAGATGATGTGGCAGATGCAGATGCGAATCATTATGTACAAGAAGTGCGCAACTTTGCGGCAGAAGAAAATGCAGAAGTGATCGTGGTCAGTGCTCGTGCAGAAGAAGAAATCGCAGAATTAGATGAAGAAGACAAAGCAGAATTTCTAGAAGCTTTAGGAATCGAAGAATCAGGTTTGGATCAGTTGATCCGTGCCGCTTATGATTTGTTAGGCTTAGCTACTTACTTTACTGCTGGGGAACAAGAAGTACGTGCTTGGACATTCAAAAAAGGAATCAAAGCGCCGCAAGCAGCAGGAATCATCCATTCAGATTTCGAACGCGGATTTATCCGTGCGGAAACTGTCTCTTTTGAAGACTTGGATCATTATGGAAACATGCATGCAGCAAAAGAAGCTGGGCGTGTTCGATTAGAAGGAAAAGATTATGTCGTACAAGATGGCGATGTAATGTTATTCCGCTTTAATGTGTAAAAGGGCTATCAAACTAGCTGTAGAATATGGTAGAATGTCTTTTGTGACGACCGTTGAGAAAAGGAACGGCTAAGGAGGACTATTAGATAATGGAACCAGAACAATTACGAGAAATCGTAAAAGAAAACAATAGTTTAGAAACAAAATTAACCAAAAGAAATCAACAGTACATTTTTGATTTGAAAAAATCTTTAGAAGCAGCGAATTTGTCTGAAGAAGAAAAAGTAAAAGCCCTTCATGACATTCTGCCTACTTTAGTTGCAGAACAAAAAGGCGGAAAAACAGCTCGCCAATTGTTCGGGACAGTCTCTGAAAGAACGGAAGCAATCATCAATAAACCAGCAGAAGTACAAAATACATCGACCCCTTTATTGATGTGGTTGGATAATACATTACTACTGCTTGGTCTATTAAGTATCATGATCGCGATTACCGGATTGTTTTCACGTGGAACAACGCCAGCTTATGGATTCTCTACACTCGTTCTAGGTTCTGCAATCGGTGGCTGGGTCTTTTATATGATGTACAAGTACATCTATCAGTATGAATACCCAGGAGCAGATCGAAGCAAGAAACCAGGAATGGGTAAAACATTGCTTATCCTAGGTGGAACGACACTTCTTTGGGTCGTGCTGTTTTCTGCGACAACGCTATTGCCGCCAGTTATCAATCCAGTATTAGATCCGATAGTAGTTATCATCATCGGAGCAGCTGCTTTAGCCGTCCGTTACTACTTGAAGAAAAAGTATGGGATCATTGGAAGTTTATCCGTTCCAAGAAGATAAACCAGAAAGCAGAGCAGTAGCTTTACTAAATATTGAGAGGTAGTAAAGGACCTCATTCCGTTTATCCATAGTTAAATAATAGTAAGGGGCTGTGACAAAAGTCTTGTCGCAGCTCCTTTTTTCGAATAAACGGTGTTCAAAAGCTTGCATCTGCGGTAATAAGCCCAACCAAACGAAAAATAGGAGGAGCTATTTTTGTTTGGCTGTTCTTATTACTTGATGCAGAACAGCTTTTTCACAACCTCTCCACTAAACGGTGTTCAATCAGCTGACCCTCGGCATTAGTTCAAAAGCTTGCATCTGCGGTAATAAGTCCAACCAAACGAAAAATATGAGGAGCTATTTTTGTTTAGCTGTTCTTATTACTTGATGCAGAACAGCTTTTTCACAACCTCTCCGCTAAACGGTGTTCAATCAGCTAACCACTTCTGTCGCACTCTCTTTTAGTATATACACAGATGTAAGCGGTTTATATTGGTATTCTATGAGAAAGCTAATTTGATTCCATGTAGATCATTGACTTAAATGAAAAAATCAATTATTTTAATAGATAAACTAAATTAGAGGAGTGGTACTAAAAATGTCCAACTGGGAAACAAAGTTCACGAAAAAAGGATTTACTTTTGATGATGTCTTATTGATACCAGCAGAAAGTCACGTGTTACCAAACGAAGTGGATATGAGCGTACAATTAGCTAAAAATATTAAGTTGAATATTCCAATCATCAGTGCAAGTATGGATACCGTTACCGACAGCAAGATGGCCATCGCTATGGCAAGACAAGGCGGATTAGGTGTGATCCATAAAAACATGACGATCAGCCAGCAAGCGGATGAAGTAAGAAAAGTCAAACGTTCTGAAAGTGGCGTCATCATTGATCCGTTCTTCTTAACGCCACAGCATCTTGTAGCAGACGCAGAAGAATTGATGAGCAAATACCGTATCAGTGGTGTGCCAATCGTTGAAACACTTGAAAACAGAAAATTGGTAGGGATCATTACAAACCGCGACATGCGTTTTGTAACAGATTACCACATGCCGATTGCTGATGTGATGACAAAAGACAACTTAGTGACTGCCCCAGTAGGTACCTCTCTAAAAGATGCAGAAAAGATTTTGCAAAAACATAAAATCGAAAAATTACCAATCGTTGATAACGAAGGTCGTTTAAGCGGATTGATCACGATCAAAGATATCGAGAAAGTGATCGAATTTCCAAATGCAGCAAAAGATGAACATGGTCGATTGCTTGTAGCAGCAGCTGTTGGTGTAACAAGCGATACATTCGAGCGTGCGAATGCTTTATTAGAAGCAGGGGTAGATGCAATCATCATCGATACAGCTCATGGACATAGTGCAGGTGTAATCCGAAAAATCCAAGAAATCCGTTCAACTTTTGCAGATGCAACATTGATTGCTGGGAACGTTGCGACGGCTGAAGCGACAAAAGCTTTATATGATGCAGGGGTGGATGTCGTAAAAGTCGGTATCGGACCAGGATCGATTTGTACGACACGTGTGGTAGCCGGTGTAGGTGTACCTCAGCTCACAGCCATCTATGATGCAGCATCAGTTGCTCGTCAATATGGCAAAGCGATTATTGCAGACGGAGGAATCAAGTACTCTGGTGACATCGTCAAAGCATTAGCTGCCGGCGGACATGCAGTTATGTTAGGCAGCATGTTGGCGGGGACAGATGAATCACCAGGTGAATTCGAAATCTTCCAAGGACGTCGATTCAAAACATACCGAGGTATGGGTTCATTAGGCGCGATGGAAAAAGGTTCAAAAGACCGTTACTTCCAAGGTAGTGTCAATGAAGCAAATAAATTAGTACCAGAAGGAATCGAAGGTCGGGTTGCTTACAAAGGAAGTGTTGCAGACATTATTTTCCAAATGATCGGCGGTTTGCGTTCAGGAATGGGTTATGTTGGGGCAGCCAATTTACAGCAATTACGTGATGAAGCGCAATTCATCCAAATGAGCGGCAGCGGATTAAAAGAATCACACCCTCATGATGTACAAATCACGAAAGAAGCACCAAACTATTCAGTTGAATCTTAAAAATACTAAAAAAGAGTGGTGACACAACATGTGTCACCACTCTTTTTTTGAATAAACAATGTTCCTTTGCCAACTCCGAATCACAAGTACAATATTCATAAAATATGAAGAGCTGTTTTTTGAAATTGTTCCTTGTGACTCGGAGCTGAACGGCAGGCTTACGACTTCTTGGTAAACGGTGTTCAAAAGCCAATTTCTCGGTATTAAGTCCAATTTATGCAAAAATGTGGAAAGCCATTTTCACAAAATTTTTCTTAATACTCGAAACTAAGCGGCTTTTTCACAACCTCTGATAAACAGTGTTCAATCAGCTGGCCCTCGGTATTAGCTCAACAAACGGCAAAATATGAGGAGCTATTTTTGTTTGGCATTTCTTATTACTTGATGCAGGAGAGCTTTTTCACAACCTCTTTATTTAATAACTTTCAGATTACCCATATAAGGAACGAGCGCTTCTGGAACTGTGACAGAACCATCTTCATTTTGGTAGTTTTCCAAAATGGCAGCTACTGTACGGCCAACCGCAAGTCCTGAACCATTCAAAGTATGAGCATAGTGGATTTTTCCATCATTATCGCGATAACGGATCATGGCGCGACGTGCTTGGAAATCTTCACAGTTAGAACAAGAACTGATTTCACGATAAGTATCTTGTGCAGGAATCCATACTTCTAAATCATAAGTTTTAGCTGCAGAAAAGCCCATGTCTCCAGTTGATAAGGCCATTACACGATAAGGCAAATGCAGTTTTTTCAAGATATCTTCTGCATCAGCTGTCATTTTTTCCAATTCTTCGTAAGAATGTTCTGCATCCGAGAATTTGACCATTTCTACTTTATTGAATTGGTGAAGACGGATCAGGCCTCGAGTATCCCGACCGGCACTTCCAGCTTCAGAACGAAAAGCAGGACTTAGCGCAGTGAAATAAACAGGTAAATCCGCACCATCTAAAATTTCATCATTATAATAGTTAGTCAATGGGACTTCAGCTGTCGGAATCAATGTTAAATCAGTATTCTCCAATTGGAAAACATCTTCTTTGAATTTTGGAAATTGTCCTGTACCAAACATCGCTTTACTGTTGACGATATAAGGAGTAATCATTTCAGTATAGCCGTGTTCGTAAATATGCTGATCAAGCATGAAGTTGTAGACTGCACGTTCTAATCGAGCGCCCAACCCTTTATAATAAACAAAACGGCTACCGGCTACTTTTGCGCCACGTTCAAAGTCTAAAATATCAAGATTTTCTGCAATTTCCCAGTGTGGTTTTGGCTCAAAAGCAAATGTACGTGGTTCGCTCCAACGACGGATTTCTACATTGTCCTCTTCATCTGATCCAACTGGCACAGAATCATGGGGAAGGTTTGGCAAAGTAGTGGCAATTTGTTTCAATTTTTCATCTACTTCAGCAATTTCAGTATCCAATGCTTTGATGTTGCCGCCGACTTCTTTCATTTCAGCGATTTTAGCAGAAGCATCTTCTTTTGCACGCTTCAATTGAGCGATCTCAGCAGAAACGTCATTTCGATATTTTTTCAATTCTTCACTTTTGACTAGTAATTTGCGGCGGTTTTCATCTAGTTCCATGAATTCAGCTAATGTTTCTTTTTTAACGCCCCGAGTCATTAGTTTTTCTTGTACTTCTTCGATATTTTGTCGCATCATTTTTACATCTAACATATGTTTTCCTCCTTTTTGAAAATAAAAAAAGACTGATCCATCCCATTATTCTTGGGACGAATCAGTCTGAAATTCGCGGTACCACCCAAGTTCAGCATAAGCTGCACTTGTTGAACACATAACGGCTGTTGAACCGACCTTTCTTATTTCGAAAGGGCACGTAAACGAACTGGAACTTCCAAATTATCCTTTGCTGATTTGCACCTGCCATCAGCTCTCTGAAAAAGAATAAAGTGTACTGGGTTCTGTGTTTTTCATTTATTCTAATAATTGTAATAAGAATAGCGAATATTTCAGCTTTCGTCAATAACTTCCTGTGCATCAATAGGTAATTTTTCATTTTTCTTGATTGGAAGGTGCATGATGAAAGAAGTCCATTGCTTATCTGATTTTGCATAAATGTAGCCACCATGTAAAGCCACAATGCTTTGAGCGATTGCTAAACCAAGCCCAGTTCCTCCAGTTGCTTGTGACCGAGATTCTTCTACACGATAAAAACGGTCGAATAGATTATCGATTGCCTGTTGCGGGATCATTGCTCCATTATTTTTGACCGTTGCAACAACTTCTGAACCGACACGTTCTACTTCGATCACGATCTTCGTTGCTCCTTTTCCATATTTCAACGCATTCGTCAAAAGATTATTGAAGACACGTACAAGTTTTTCTGTATCGCCATCCATGATAAGGGAATCTACTTTTGACTGCACAAGTATTTGGATATTTTTTTTAGAAGCTTCCAACTCAAAATCAGCAGCTAACTGTTCGATCAACTGGATCATATCAAAGGCAGAAAAATTTACTGGGACAGCAGGCTGGCGTACCTTAGTGTATTCAAATAAGTCGTCCACTAAAGATTTCATCTGCTTTGCTTTAATATAAGCGGTATGTGTATACTTTAAAAGATCTTCTTCTGAGTGATACTGACCATCTTCTATCAATCCTAGATATCCAATGATAGAAGTAAGAGGGGTACGGATATCGTGACTAACATTTGTGATCAATTCATCTTTTGATTTCTCGATTTTACGTTCGTCTTCAATCGCTGCTACTGTGCTATCTACCAATCCATTGATACTTGTTACAACTCGGCTTAAGTCACCACTAAGTTCAAAAGGGATACGATGATCATAATTTCCATTTGCGATGTAATGAAGTTCACTGATGATATGTCGTAATTGCATTTGGCGATATCTTCGAATCAAACGCCAATACAAAACACCAATATCTAATAGAAAGAAAAAGGGAATAATAAAGTTTCGACCGTTCCAAAATAAATCAGTGTTCAATCGTTCCGCAAAAATATTCTTTGAATCCCAAATCGCATTTGTCAAAGAAGGTGAACTATTGATTACCGAACTGATAACAACCAAAATAGAAACATTTAATAGAAGTAAAAGGATGATCGTGATGATTCCTTCCGCTAACAATTCGCTGATTTCTTTTGAAGTCAAGTTGATCCGACGGCGTTTTTCAGTTGCTCGTTTACTATCTTGCGTCAATTTTATAGCCCACTCCCCAAACGGTTTGAATGACTTTTTCACCACCAGTTGCTTCTTCGATCTTATCTCTTAAATGGCTAACATGAACCATGACAGTTTTAGCAGAGACAATACTTTCTTGTTTCCAAACACGCTCAAAAATTTCATCCGCGCTAAATACTCGATTAGGATGACTAGCAAGCAAGTAGAGGATACCGAATTCCAAAGCTGTTAACTGGATTTCTTTCCCATCGATTGTTTTAACTTCATGAGAGTCTTTATTGATGATTAATGCATTTACTTCTAATACATCAGGCTGATCTGGGGCAATCTGCATTTTTGTACGCCGTAATAAAGACTTTACTCTAGCCATTACTTCTAATGGATTAAACGGTTTGGTTACATAATCATCTGCACCAGCCACCAGTCCTTTGATCTTATCCATATCAGTAGTTTTTGCTGTCAGCATAATGATTGGGATTTGAGATTCTTTTCGCAGCTCTTTCACTACTTGCATCCCGTCCATCTCTGGCATCATGATATCTAAAATAAGTAATTCAATATCAGGGATTGTTCTGATTTTAGATAATGCTTCTTTCCCATCATAAGCCTTTACTGCTTCATAGCCTTCATTGTGAACATAGATACTTAATAATTCAACGATTTCTTTATCATCGTCAGCAATCAAAATTTTCATAAATAAATCCTCCAGAGTCATATTGTTACTATTATTCTAGCAAAAAAAAGCAGAAATAGATAAAAGCAGCACTTTGTTAAGGAAAATTTTAGAAGGTGAGAGATTTGGTTCTCATAAATAGGACAAAACATGAACGTTAAACTGAAAATAAAAGGATTTTTCGTTTTTTAAGGTTATAAAGACGAACAAAAAAGGAGAAGAACTAATTAACGATCATATAAGCTGGAAATGTTGATAAATAAGCATTTTCTTATTGACTTTCGTATGTGATGTTGATATATTATTATTTGTTCAAAAGAACACCAATAACTTAAAATAATAAAAAATAAGTTATTGACATGTTGATAATGACATGATAAGATAACTGAGTTGTTAAAAAAGAACAGCTTGCGAAGCTTGATTCTATCGAAAAAAACTTCAAAAAAGTTCTTGACAAATAACAAACAACAAGTTATGATAAATGAGTTGCTGAAAGATTTCGAAAAACGAAATCGAAAAAACTTTTAAAAAAAGAGTTGACAATCGCTTGTCGCTCTGATATGATATAAAAGTTGCTACGGCAGCCAAAAACAAATCGGAGAAACACTTCCGATGAAGTAGACCTTTGAAAACTGAACAAAGTAAGACAAACCAAATGTGTAGGGCGTCTTGATTCAATTCAAGACAACAAACATTTTTAACAAGCAAGCAATATGCTAGCGAACAAATTGAGCTTAACAATCGCAAGATTGTTCGAACTTTTTATGAGAGTTTGATCCTGGCTCAGGACGAACGCTGGCGGCGTGCCTAATACATGCAAGTCGTACGCTTCTTTTTCCACCGGAGCTT
>NZ_JAWDJH010000002.1:0-8850 GCF_032465635.1 Enterococcus sp. 2STP | reverse complement strand
GTTTATAAGATCATAAAACGTATATTAGAGAGATTGTTTTACTAAATAAGTTTATTCAATTAGAATAAAATAAAAAAGGAGGTTGACTTATGAGAATCATGAAGAAAGCAATTGCTATTATAATCCCCCCTGTTCTGAGTTATTTTGTCGCTTTTTTAGGTTTGTTTATTTCCATTTATTTAAAATCCGTTTTTTTTGAACAACTATTTCCAAATCTGCAAGGAAACCAATTAGTTAGCTTGATACTTGATGTTTTCTTTTTTTTAATGATTAGTTTCTTTTTTGTAGTATTAACTAAGTTAATATATAAAGATATCAGAATATTAGGTTTTTCTAAAAAAGATTTCTTAAAAAAGTTTATCTTAGGGTATTTAATTGGAGGTCTCTTAATTGCTTTTATTGTATTCGGCTATGTATTAATTGGCGGAGCTGATTTCCAAGAAGTTTTTGCGAAATCTTCTTGGTCTACATTACTAATAAGCATGGTGTTTTATCTAGCTCAAGGATCACAAGAAGAAGTAATTAGCCGAGGATTTGTATTAGGTGGGATCGCGGAAAAAACTAATCTTTTATGGGGAGTGGTAGTAAGTAGTTTATTTTTTATGTTAATGCATCTGAGCAATGCAGGAGGATTTACGCTAGAGTTGATAGACTATTTTTTAATTGGTATGGTATGGGCTTTACTAAGAGTTCTATTTTCTAATACTTGGGTTGCAGCAGCTTCTCACGGTGCCTATAATTTTTTTATGTCGGACTTTTTTGGTTTAGCAAACTCTCCAAAAGATAGCGAAGGTATACTTTTCCAAACTATCTATCATAGCTCAATTGATTATATGAGCATAATCGTTTCTTTATTTGTTTTCATCATACTAGTTATATTGATATGGCGCAAAAGAGATATCTTTAATAAGCCATTACAATTGGAGTGAAATATTTTCTCAAAAAGCAATCTATGAAATTAAGGTTACGTATCAATTTGATAACGATAGGAAATGTTGATCGAAAAATCCAAGAAGTATTATATTGCAAAAATTCTCCCTCTCAATAGTTAAACTAACTTTTGAAAGGGAGAATTGTATAGATTACTTTTTGACAATATAAAAAAGAATAGTGATTTTTCTCTAACTATGAAATCCAAGGTTACGGATCACTGACCTTTTCAGTAACAATGTAAGTAAGATAAAGATTTATACTATTTTAAAACGTAAATGTAATCCATAATTAATTTCCCTTTATTTGTTTCTCCCATAACTGTTTTGCTACAGGGATATTGCCTAATTCCGTCATGTTAGAAGGTAATATAATGGTATTTGTTTGACTAGAAACTACCTCTTTAAATGCTTCTATTCCTAAATAAGATAAGGATACCTCATCGAGTTGACTATTTTTGATCGCTTCATTTAAGATTATTATTCTTTTTTTCTCTGCTTCAGTAATTTTTTCAATACGATCAGCTTCTGCCTCTGCGTCAATACGAATGCGCTTTGCTCTTGCTTCTGCGTCAATTTGGGTTTGTTGTGCCCTTGCTTGTGCATCAATGGTCATTTTAGATGCATTAGCTTCAGCATTAAGTACCGCAGATGATTTCTCACCTTCTGCACGAGTAATCATTGATTCTTTGTCTCTTGAAGCTGTTATCAATTTGTTCATTGATTCAACAATTTCTTTAGATACCTTTATCTCCCCAATATTGATTCGATCGATTGCCAAACCATAGCCAGAAGTAATATCTTTAATTGAAGCAAACAAAGAGGCATTAATTTCTTCAGTACCATTCAATACTTCATTTAGCTCCATTTTCCCGATAATTCCACGCAAATTCGATTGCGCATCTTGGATCATTGATACTACGGAATTTTCATTATCATAAACAAATGCTCGAACATCTGTAACATGATATTTGATAGCTTCGTCGATCTCAACCATTACATTATCTTTTGTAATAGCACTTTGAGGTTCTATTTCTAAAGGAATCTGTTTTAGCGATACTCTTTCGCGCACAGTATATAATATTGGAATAAGGAAATGTAATCCTGGCTCCAACGTTTTTACATACTTACCAAAACTTTCTACTACTTTTACTTCCCCTTGACGTACAACAACTGCAGTACTAGTCAATAACCAGATAAGAAAAGCTACAACAAATACTCCAACGATTATTTTCACAACCAACATTCTATATACCCTCTTCCGTTTACAAATAAACTATTATTCACTCTTGTAAGAAGCACACCGGACTGAACATCTATGATTTCTAGCATAGCATCCTTTTCAGGGACTCCTTCTATTACACGGTATTCTGTATAAGTACCATAAACACGAATAATACCTAAAAATTGATCAGTAGGTGAACGAAAGTACTTTCCTATGACCTTATTTTCTAAATAATCTGCCATATTCTCCTCCTTTCCTCTTATTATATATTAAATATTAAAAAAAAAATCCCAAAAAATTTAATATGGTCAGGATTAGAATTAAAAAAGTTAGAAAATTAGAAAGAATTGTTTAACAGAGATGGTAATAGAATAATACTGCAAAGCATTTATACATTGATGATAGCATGAAGATTTCCATACATATTCAATGCATGGACTTCTTAAACGCTATATACCCGTTTTCCTCAGTAACTATTCAAAAGTAAAAAAACAATAGATACACCTAATAGAAATTCTTTTTAATTTCCCATTTTTTCTCTCTATTTTTTTCCTCATCCAACCCTCCCTTATTTTAATTTGGCGCATCTTCAAAATTCCATTTTAATATACCACTATAGTTTCCTGTGTTGTCCGAAGGCTGTAGTTTCAAATGCAGTTTATCAGATAGATCGACTTTTGCATTCCCACTATCTTGCCAAATAATTTGTTCCGTAGAATTTAGATGAACTTCTTTTCCTTCATACGTAGTAAAAGACAATCGGTCATTAAGTTTGTTACCTTGGCTATTCATTAATGGGGTTTCTTCAGACAGTTTAATGGTCCATAAGCTCTTATCTAATTTGCTATTGTCTTCTACTTTAAAAATATTTCCTTCTTCTAGCGAAGAAACAGTATTCATGGATGGTATTTCTTTCACCCCAAAATTAATATCTTCAGGAAGTGTGAGTTGGGGACTTGGTTCTGTTTGAATCGTTCTTACTTCCTCTTGAGAAACACGGCCTTCTTCATCTTTTAAATAAAATGAGACTTGTTGACCCAACCATTTTTCTGGTGCTTTAAAATGGAAAGTACGATTCTTTACTGTTTCAGCCGCTTCAGAATATTTTTCCAAAGTTATTTCTTCTTTCCCACATTTAGCCATCAAATAAATCTTTTCGTTAGCTTTATGTGAAAAATTAAACGTAATTTCTCTATCTTTAGTGAAGCGAGATACATATAAGGGATCTTCTTTATCTAGTAATTCAAATTGTATTGGCTCGCCTTTCTTATATCTATGAACAATCGTCTGTTCATCTGGTAAATAAATTCCTGTATCTTTGGAACTGTTTTTTATAGGATAATATCCTTTTATTTCAGGATAATCTTTTGAAACATCATACGGAGTGGTGACGATTCCCTCTTTAACTAAAGGTGATTGTAAGATATTATCTTTCTCATCTAGAAAAGGAATGATTATTTTACCTTTGTAATTTACAGAACTTTTCCCTGATTGTTCTCCTAGTGGTTGATCATTGAGCAATGTCTTTATGTCGAATGATAATGGTAACTTTCCATCTTTAATCAGACCGATGTCTACAGGATAATCCATTCCTTTCCAGTTTAGTTTAATATCATATAGCAGCACCGTGTCATATAAACGTTTGTCATTTAAATTGTTTATCACTAAAGCGACATTACCGTTTGGTTCATTGCTTATTTTAAACAAGTCTGTTAAATCATCACCATTGAGATTAGTTACTTTTGCTTCCTTAAAAGAATATTGATGGGTCGAATAAATTTTTTGTAAATTAAAACGTAACTCCATTGATTTATTTTTTTCCCATTTTTCTATATTAGGAATCGTTTGCTGTGCGCTTAAATAAATGTCCTGATTTGCTTTCTCAAATGAAGAATCTACTCCGTAAGCTACAGGAAACTCTGGTTCAGCTAAAAAATCTGTTCTGTACTTTATCGAAGAAGTAGTTGAATCATTATTATGGATGACAAATTTTACGTTAGAAATTGGTTTTGTTGTTAGTTCCAAATCTTGCCTTGGATCAACTGCCCAAGCTCCTCCTCCTGTTGGGTTTTCAAAATATACCCAATAATCATCTGGCCCTCCATCCCAAACATCATATAAGATATTCGTAGGATTATTAGCATACAGCCCTTTGATCAAAGTTCCAGGAGATAAAAAACCGATATATTTATTTTGATTTAAGCCACTATAATTAAATGCAGTTTCCAATGTCAGAGGCTGATTATCCTCATCTAAAAAGTCATAAGTTACAATCATTTCTCCATAAATATAAATTCTTAAAAAATCATCTTTGGTTAAATAAATAGAGCCCCCATTTAAGTTTCCTTTATTTCGTTCCAAAGTTATTAGTAAATTTACTTTTTTCCCTTTATAAAATCCTACATTTTTTACTAATGCCTTACTTTTATTAGTGTTACGGTTGACTTCTATAAAGCTTGTATTAGCTTTCCCTTCTATTGGCTCTATTGAAAGATTATCGTTGTAATGCATTATAAAAGTGTTGTCTGCGGGTGTTTTTGCCTGATTTGCCCAATGGAAATATCCTAAATCTGTTAAAGGTCGCGGCGCTGCTTCTACTCCTTGAGATGTGAAAAACAAGAAGCCACTAAAAAATAGCAATAATAATATAACCTGCTTATTTTTTTTCATCTTGTTCACCTGCTAATAAAAATTTTTTTAGATAGTATAGTAGTATTAGGAGGCTTATACCAGTTATATTCATAAACCAGTTTTGTTTATCATTTGTTTTAGGTAACAATTGGTTATATTCTCTTGGCGCAATCTGATCTATCTTATCAGGTACAACTATTTTTTTCATAGGTACTACCTTATTAGTAGACTGGTAAAAAGTAATTCCTACCCTACTAGTTGTTTGATCATCAGCTGATGCAGACACTGGGATTGCTGCCCCAATCAGCAATCCCAGACAAATAATTGTTAAATTTTTTTTCATTTTTGTCTCCTTTCTACATCTTTTATACAATCATTTTTATAGAAAGTTATCCAAATCATCTATTATATATATGAATTATTCACACATTTTTTAAGATCGTTTCCCCACTTCACAATCTAAAAAAATGATTCAACTACTTTTATGGATTTTTTCGTCGTAACTTAGTAATATACCCAATTAAACTGATGATAATGATCAAACAAAGAACTAAAAGAATATAGAATAAAGAATGATCGTTATTTTCTTTATTTACTTCCACTGCCTCTTTGTTGAGCGTTTCGTCCTCTCCTTTGATTACGAATTCTTTATAGAGTGTCCATTTTTTATCTGAATCATCTTTTAACTGAATACTTAATTCATAGGTTCCTTTTTTCAGTGGCTCATTATTCAAATTAAAAGGAATCTGAAATTGTGTGCGTGGTGCAAAAGACACTTTTTGGTTGAATTCATGTAACGCTTCTTTTTCCCCTTTTTTCTTGATAACTGCATGTAGATCCATTTTGCTTTTAAGTACAGGCTCTGAATTTTCTAAATTGGCAAAAAGAGTCAAATAGCCATTCTCTAACCCGGGTTTAACCTTCGTTAAAGCAAATCCTGGTTCTACTTTTTTATCTGAACAAACTAGCTTTACACCGATTGTATATGCAAACTTATTCTTTAGACTAAAACCTTCATTTTTTTCTTCTTTTCCTTTTGTATCTTCATAGCAATAAAATCCTCCTAAAATGGTTCCTTCAAAACCTTTCTCTGGGATTTTCAATTGAAAGGTCACATCACGTTCCTCAGAAGGCTTCAATGTGATCGTCTGTGATTTAGAAATTAAATCCTGGAATACAGGTTTTCCCAATAACTTAGCCTCATGGTTAGAATAATCGATTGCTCCATTTTTATTGGTACAAGCATTATTGGCTTCTACCACTACTTTTATTTGTTTGGCAGTAGTGTTTTTCAATTTTAGTGATAAATCTTGTGTGGCGCCAGGTGTCACCTTTAGATCATAATAACTTGCTTCTGACTGCTGATTATCTGGTAAAATAGCTTGTGCATCAAAAGATACCTTGTTTGAATCTGCGAATATGTTTGTAGACAAATAGAATAAAGCAAAGAATACTATACCAACAAAAAAGAGGGGAAAGCTTCTCCCCCACCCTTTTCGGACATTATGCTGGAGCATCAGACAACACCCAAGTCAAGTCAGCTGTATAGCTTTGTGCCTCTACCCCAGCTCGTGGTACATGAAGCTTCACGTTTTCATTATGCCCATCTTTTCCTTCAAAAACTGCAGCAAAAGCTCCGGCTCCCTGTCCTTCTTTAGCAAGCATCACGTCTTGATAAGCTTCATTTAAATCAAAAGTTTGATTGGCTAATTTAGGAGCTTCAGAAGTATTATCTTTAGTTACTACCCGACCATTTGTCAAAGACATCTTCGCTCCAGTTAACTCTTTCCCATTTTCTCCAATAAATGGAGAAATGGTAACTCCCAATGTCCAGCCTTTTGCTCCTCCACGAGTATCGTTTACTTGTACATGCGGTTTTTTATTCAATGCATAGTAATCCGTATCTCCCTGTTGGATTTCTTGTTGGCCAAATGTGATATTAGATGCAAATGGAATCGATAAAGAACCAACGTCTCCTGTACTTGGATCATCATCGTGCGTGTCATCTGGCACAACTGGTGTGACATCTGTTCCAGATCCTTCCGTCAAAGTAACGTCTGTCTTATTAGTTGTCCCTGATATCATATCTGCAGAAACCATACTTCCCGAAGAAGTTACTGCTAACAAACCTAACGCAGCAGTTGTGATCATTGTTTTCTTCATTTTATAATTCCTCCTAAATAATAATAGATCTAATTTGATCTAAAATAATTTTGACATGTCCAGTACTTTTTATCTAGTTCAACTATTTTCCAAAATAAAGAAAAAATTAGAAAGCAAACTAGATGATCCATTCAAATAAGCTAGCTGTTTTTCATAAGAAAGCTAGCTTTTTTCTTTTTTTAATTGATAAATCGTTTTCTCGAACAAACGCCAGTTTCTTTCGGTAGGTATATTTTTCATTAACAGTAATGGCGTTTTTCCAGTGTCGATGTAGTAATTAGAAATAACCAAATCTACTTCAGATATATTTGTCCTGTAATCATAAAAAGCAAAAACATAAGAATGCCCAAAATACAAATTAATTTTATTCATTAACCATAACCGATGGGTATGGTGTAAATCATCTTGTATTAAAATCTTAATCGGTTTAACATTTGTTAAAAATAAATCATAATAATCTAACACATAATAATAATCCAAAAATAATTGTGCCCAGTTTTCTAATTTCTTCGATACGTCCAAATCCGCATTTGCTTGTAATTCTTTTTTGAGTTTTTCCATTATGTGATACACTCGAGGATCTTCTTCTTTCATTTCTTCGATATACGAACGATTAAAAAAAAGATCTGGATTACCATAAAATAGATAACTTCTTTCATGAAACGCAATAAAATTGAATATGAGTTCTGGATCCTTTATATCTAAAGAAAAACGGAACATGCTTTGTAAAACTTTCTCCAAATTCTTAACTGCTCGATAAGAACAAGTATTTTGTCGCTGATGTGCATATGCATGACTATTTTCATATATTGCATTTCCATCAATTACTCCAAAAGAATAAATTATTCGATAAAGGAAACACAGTTCATCGCTGTTAAAAGAAAGATTGATTTGTTTTGACCACTTCTTCAAAAGATTAAAATGCGGATCATCTGAGATAACTGATTTATATTCATTATCTACTCGTACTTTTCTAAATGAGCTTCTTTCTATGTTAATGGCTAACCAAAAAGAAAATACACGTTTTTGAAAAATAGTTAACGTAATATCATAAATCCCCTCAAAAGCAACTATATACTTCTCTATTTCCTTTTGTTCGATATGAAATGGCCACTTATCACTACTTTCACGTGTAGAATTCCAATAGAAATAATAAAAAAAGCTACGAATGTTTGCCTCTGATGCATTCAATTCTAACTGAAATGGATGAAATGCTATATGATATCGCCTAAAATAGGGAATTAAGAGCTTCGCATATCTGAAAACAGTAGATATACTAGTAAATTGCTCTTTAGCAAAATCTTTTAGAACACTTCTGGGATATCTATACATAAAATCAATCAAATGATAATTATAGGAAGCTTTATAAAAATGAAGATAAATATTATAAATAGGAAAATCTTTCTCTTTTTTTATGAAAAAGCGTTTATTATCTTCATTTTTCAGAAGGATATTCCCATTATATTGCTTAAATAAATCCTCTAGTTCTTCTATATAATGTAAGACTGACTTCTCCGTAACATTAAGTAAATTTCTAAGTTCTTCCATTGCACACCAATTGTCTTTTTCTAACAAATAATCTAATAAAACTACTTTTTTGAAAGATGTTTTAGTTAAAAAAGTTTGCATCATTTCACCTCAATAAGTTACTTTTGTTTATTTTAATCAAAGAATAAACTTCTCTCGCTCGACTATAACTGATCGAACAAAAGAAGCCTTTTAATAAATATAATCTCACTTACCTACATAGGCTAGTTATTTGCTTCTAGCTTATGATAAGTATATAAACGGATATCGATTTCATAATTGTTTTATCTTAAAATGTCCATTATAGCTGTAATTGTTTTCATTTTCACATGAAGAATTATTATAATCTAGTTTAATTTTTTTTCTGAAATATAG
>NZ_JAWDJH010000001.1:0-88959 GCF_032465635.1 Enterococcus sp. 2STP | reverse complement strand
CAACGGCAACAAGCACGAATGCTGCAAAAGAATGGATCGCACAAAAAGAATCAAGCGGTTCTTACACAGCAACGAACGGACGTTACATCGGACGTTACCAATTAGATTCTTCTTACTTGAATGGTGACTACTCTGCTGCGAACCAAGAAAAAGTGGCAGAACAATATGTTGCTTCACGTTATGGTTCTTGGGAAGCCGCGAAAGCATTCTGGGAAGCAAACGGTTGGTACTAAGATTCATTATTTGAACGTTTAAACACATTCAAAATAGGAAGAGGCCATGCGAAAGAATACATCGCATGGCCTCTTTTTGAGTTGTTTTGTCACATCAGAGCGAGTTTTTTGCTTATCTATTACTTCTATGCCTTTCTTGCCGAAATCTATTTTATATCAGATTTTATAAAAAAATACCGATGGGATCTCTCCCTCGATATCTTTTCTCAGTATATAAAAAAATTATGCGGCTAAGAAGATTCGAACTTCCACGAGGTCGCCCTCACTAGCGCCTGAAGCTAGCGCGTCTGCCAATTCCGCCATAGCCGCATCACATGTTCTAGTTTAGGATTACATTTGTTTTTTGTCAAGAACATATTTTTTGTTCTTTTTTATCTCTACGCGTTTTCCCTCTTGCAACCAATACAAATAGTTCATCCGAGTAACTCCATCATCTATTGAAGGGCGATAAAAAAATTCTGTTTTTTCCATAAGCTCAATTTCACTTTTCAGAAAATTGGTCACATGATGCGGGACGCTATCGATGCAAACATAGACATAGTCAACAGCACGGATTCTTTCAAATAGTGCTTTCTCCCCGTACTCATATGCGTCGATTCTTTCGACAGTTTTTACATATTTCTGCAATCCTTTTACGAATCCTTTTATTTGTTTGTTCCCGATCACAGCAATTTTGAGTGATGATGCCCACTTTTCAGCATCTATGCTCAATTGCTTTTTACTTGGCTGTTTAGATTTTTGACTTGTTCTCTTTAGATATTTGTCGCTTCTTCTTTTTGACTTATTCTGTTCAACGATAGGATAGCAATACCTTAGATATACTGGACCGTCTACTGTTTTTTGATGTACTCGTACTGCTATCCCATCTGTTAAAAGATCTTTGCGTTTAAAGCTCTCTTCTACTATCAGTGGTCTTCTTTGCTCCGTATTGACCTCGTGGAAATAAATGCTGCCCTCTTCTATTTCTACAAAACCATAAAAAATATTTGTTTCTTGATACTGCAAATCATTCGCTTGTTGTTCAAAGATCCATTGATACCTATTGAACAGCTTGTTCAGCTGATTGAACTTATAAAATGATTGGGTGTCTAACTGCTGAATCAATGCATGGATCAGATCTTGAGGAGCTGCTTGTACGAAGTTTTGTTTTTCCTTTGCTAATTGTTCTGTTTGTCGCTGGTTGACTTTAGACAACTGCTGCAGTTCTTGTTTTTTCTTCTCCATGATTTTCAGATACGTAGCATTTCTATTTGAAAGCTTTTCTAATTTCTTGTTCAGTCGATCATTTCTTTTCTTTAATAAATCTGACGCTTTATGTATTCTCTCTAGATAATGTTGCATTTGGCTATTTTTTTGCAGCAAATAAATGATGATCTGGTTACGTTTTTGGAGTTCCTGAAGTGCGTGATTATCTGTATCCCAGCCCACTTCTTCTAATTTTTGATACAATTGTTCTGTTTTCCTCTGCTGTTCGATGACTTTTTGTCTCATCTCTTCTTTTTCTACTTTTGCTTGCTGTTGCTGTCGTTCGAGTTGCTGTGACAGCTCTCTGATGTGTTTCTTGTCCTCTCTTCTTTTCTTGCTCACAGTAGCTACTTGCTTTTTTGCTTTACTCAATTCTTGCTTCAATTGATTCATTTCATTGTTTAAACGAACGACTCTGGGATCGGTAGCTATTTTATTTTGCTGCTTTTTCTTCGTTTCTTTGTTCTTCTTTTTCTCTCGATTCAGCTGTTTTTGCTGCATTTTCTCCAACAACTGTCTTCTTCTTTCATTTTGATACTGATTATTTTTTATTTCTGCTTGTTGCCATCCTTCTGGAATTCTTTTATAACCGCTAAAGTAGTTCACGAGATCTCCTTTCTAGTGATCATAAGCAACGGACGAAAAAACTTTAAATAACACATTTATTAAAAAATCAATTTATCTTGAACTTTCAATATCAATCAATAAGATCATTTTTTCAAAAGATAACGAGCATTCATCTATTATAAAAACAATACAATAAATAACAAAAATCTGCAATCGTTTATTTTGTTAAATTATTCTTAATACGATACATCACAAAAAATAAAAATAAGAATGGCTATTCACCAAAATAGTGCTATAGTAGAAAAAAATATGTTTACTTAGGAAGAGGCGGATTCGATGAAATTGATCAAACTATGGGAAGCAGATTTGGAGAAAGCTTATCGGCTGCAAATTAGCTTCGGACCAAACGAGAATGGATTTATCAACAATGCTTACGGCTATACACTTGCTGAATTTTTAGATTATGTAAAAAAATGCGAAAACACTTCTTTAGGGATCGATCTTCCTGAGAATTACGTTCCCGCAACCGTCTTTATTTTGGAAAATGATGGACATGAGTATGTAGGAATTTTTAATCTGCGCCATAAACTGAACGAATCATTAAGAAACGGCGCTGGCCATATCGGTTACGGCATCTCCCCTGACTATCGTAAAAAAGGATATGCAACACAAGGCTTAGCATTAGTACTGCAAGAGGCAAAAAAACTCGGCATCGATGAGGCACTTTTGTCTGTAAATAAAAAAAATCTTGGCAGTCTTAAGGCGCAGCAAAAAAATGGGGCCACGATTTATCGTGAAGATGAGAAAGAATACTATACGAAAATCAAATTGATGTAAAAAAGATGGATGGCAAAAGGAAAGGGATTTGAACATCCTTTATCAATAGAACACATTTATTTGATTAACTTCTAATATAGCAGACAAAATTTTATAAACAAAAAAACCTCTTATCTCTTTTCTTCAAGAAAGGATAAAAGGTTTTTTTTTACTACTTACTTCTCATAGCTAGTCAGTCAAGATTCCTATCGAATCCCCAACGCAATCCGTGCATAACGGCTCATCTTATCGGTCGTCCATGCTGGATACCAGACAAGTTTTACTTCTGCTTTCGTTACTTCTGGCACTTCTTTCAATGCGTCATGGATAGATTCTGTTAAAATATCGGCTAGTGGACAGCCCATAGTTGTTAGCGTCATTTTGATGACTGTTTCTCCGTTTTCAGGATTGAATTCTATATCATAAATCAAGCCTAAGTTGACAATATCGATTCCTAATTCAGGATCGATCACCATTTCCAAGGCAGCAAGAATACGTTCTTTGATCAGTTCTATTTCTTGCGCAGACCGTTCTTGGTTTGCTTCGCTCATCGTACGACACTCCTTAACACGATTTTTATTTATCATACTCTTTTTTTAACTACTTGTAAATGAGAATTTAGAAGGAAGATTCTCGTTTAAATTTATAAAATGTCCTTGTTAGATGGAATACATTAAATTCATTCTAAAATAAATCTGATTCCTCATTTTTTTTGTGAACGATTTTTTATTTCTGGCAATACACCTGTTGTTCGATACATTTTTTGTTCGTTTTCATTTGCAAATCGGCCAAATACTGAATGAGTTGGTAAAATATTGATAAATGCATCGTCGTCGATTTCATGAACGATCTGATCAAGATCATACATTTCATAGCGGGTGATGACCATCATGATCATATTTCCTTGTTTTTTTGAATAGCCACCGACAGACGGAAGCAATGTCATTCCACGTACCATCCGTTTCGCTAGTTCTTCTGTTACCTCTTCCGGTTTGACGGTCACGATCATCGCTGTTACTTTTTGATGACTCGTATGGATGGCATCAATCACTTGAGTCATTGCATAAATGGAAATAATCGTATACAAGGCACTTTCCCAGTTAAAGAAGAAGCCTGCGATGACTACAATGATCCCATTTAGAATCAGCATGTAATTTCCGACTGTTTTTCCAGTTGTTTGTGAAAGCACAAGAGAGATGATGTCCATCCCACCAGTTGTAAAGCCCATTTTTAAAGATAAGCCTACGCCAAGACCTAATAAGACACCGCCTACTAAGGCATTCATCAAAATATTATCAGTAATCTGTCCGACTGGAAGTAGCATCGTCATCACTGATACGCATACAACGTTCACAAAACTAAGGATCGTTGCTCGTTTTCCTACTTTGAGAAACCCTAATACAAACACAGGGATATTCAAAATAAAAATAAATGTTCCTGTGTCTACCTTGATATGAAACCATTCATATAAAAGCGAGGAAATGATTTGAGCGATCCCATTCATCCCTGCAGAAAAGACATTGGCTGGAATCAAAAAATAATTTAAAGCGACCGCAGCGGTCAATCCGGTTATCAAAATAACCACTATTTTCTTTAATCTTTCATTTTTATGATACGCAGTCATAATTTTGCTCACAAGCACCTCTCCTCTACTTTGTTATTCCAAATGTAAGAATAACAGTTTATCTATTAAAATAAAATACTTCGAACTCAAATGAGAAGAATTTTAGCAAACAAGTAAGAATCTGCCCCATTCCTATGATAAGATAGATGTATAGTAAACTTATACGTATATCAGGAGGGTTCTTATGGCAAAAGATGCTAGCTTCGACATTGTATCAGAAGTCAATACAGAAGAAGTAAAAAATGCGATTCAGCAAACAACAAAAGAATTGACTAATCGATTTGACTTCAAGGATTCTACGGTAGAAATCAAATTAGAGAACAGCAATCTAGTTGTCTTGAGCGATGATGATTTCAAAATCGAACAGATCAAAGATGTATTATTTGGTAAGTTGATCAAAAGAAATGTGCCAATCAAAAATATCCATTTTTCCGAATCGGAACACGCGCTAGGTGGCAAAGCTCGTCAAACTGCCGATCTGGTCAACGGAATCGATCGCGAAAACGCGAAAAAAATCACTACAGCTATCAAAAATGAAAAACTGAAAGTAAAAGCACAAATCCAAGAAGATCAGATTAGAGTGACAGGTAAAAACCGTGATGATCTTCAAGCTGTGATTGCTTTATTACGTAAACTTGACTTACCAATCGAGTTGCAATTCACTAACTATCGTTAATGAAAAAAACGAGGCTGACATCTGTCATCCCTCGTTTTTTTCATTTACTGCTTCTTTGGATGACCAAAAACGCTGTATTCCTTCTTCCAATTCTCCAACACTTCGTACTTCTCTTGCTGTTTGCCAATGTTGTGGGAATAAACGTCGATAAGAGAAACGAGCAAATCGTTGATCTGCCAATACCACGATTCCTTGATCCGCCATGCCACGAATCACTCGACCACCAGCTTGCAAGACTTTGTTCATTCCAGGAAGCTGATAAGCGTAAGCAAATCCAAGGTGTTCCTTCTCATCATAATATGATTTGATCAGTTCCTGCTCATGATTCATCTGCGGCAACCCTACACCTACGATCATACTGCCGATCAATCGGTTTCCTCTCAAATCGATTCCTTCTGAAAAAATCCCACCAAGTACACAAAATCCTATCAATGTTTCATCGGGATCTGCTTGGAATTTTGCTAAAAATCGTTCGCGTTCTTCTTCATTCATGTCCGTTTCTTGGATCAGCACATTGCTGTCAGGATATTGCTGTTTGAATGCTTCCGCCGCAAGGTCTAAATATTGATAAGAAGGAAAGAAAACGAAATAATTTCCGACCTTTCCATCAGCAAAAGCATGGATCGTCTCAACTAATTTTGCCAGACTTTGTTCCCTGTTTCGATAAGTCGTCTCTAAGTAATTTGCGATGAAAACTTGCTGGTTTCCTTCTGGGAAAGGACTCGGCAGTTTGTAAGCGAGACTTTTTTGTCCGCCCAGTGTTTCCTGATAATAAGATAGGGGTGAAAAACTCGCAGAAAAAAGGATACTGCTTCTTCCTTTATCCAACGACTGCTCAAGAAACAAGCTTGGATCAATACAAAACTCTTTTACTATCAGATCGTGATACGTTTTTTCGACCGTTGTTTCATAGTGATCATCATAAAATTCACTGACCTTCAAAAAATGAAGCAAATCAAAATAATAAGGAAGCAATTGTTCTTGTGATGGATGCTCAGGAAATTCTGCTAGCCATTCTTTGATTTTTTCGCTTAATTGATAACCTGCCTTTACTAAAGATTCAGCTGGTGCTTTTTGATGATGGTAATCCCAATGATCTTCTTTTGCTATTTCTCGGATCGAATCAAATTCTTTCAATAGTTTGTTGAAACGACGATGGAGTTTTTTGAATTCCTTTGGTATAGCTTCCTTACTTCGTTTCGTTTTTTCATAAGATAGTTCTGCCGAATACATCTCTCGAGAACGATTCACCAAATTATGTGCCTCATCAATCAAAAACAGATAATCCTCGTTTTTTTCATCTTCAAAAAAACGCCTTAAATAAACAGTGGGATCAAACAAATAATTGTAATCCCCAATGATCACGTCGCACCAGATACTGACATCTAATGATAGTTCGAAAGGACAAAGTGTATGCTTTCTTGCATAAGTTTCGATGACTTCTCGTGTGATCTGATTCTCATGATTCAAAAGATCCCATAACCCTTCGTTGATACGATTGTAATAACCATTGGCATACGGGCACTGATCTGGATTACAGGTCGTCTCATCTAAAAAGCAGATCTTATCTTTAGCCGTCAAAGTGACACTTTTTACTTCAGCTCCAGTATCTTTTAATGCTGTCATGGCATCTTCAGCTACTTGTCTAGTTATTGTTTTGGCTGTTAGATAAAAGATCTTTTCTCCCTCTTCTTCCCCTACAGCTTTCAAAGCGGGGAATAACGTAGAGATTGTTTTTCCTGTTCCGGTAGGTGCTTCTACAAACAATTTCTGTTTCGTACGGATTGTTTTATAAGCAGCTACCGCTAGTTCACGCTGGCCTTTCCTATACTCATCATGGGGGAATTTCAAAGCCATCAAAGAGGCATTGCGTACAGTGCGCCAGTTTTCTTGAAAAACAAGCCATTCTTTATAATCTTCAGTCAGTTTTTTAAAAAAAGTTTCTAACTGCTCTCTTGTCTGATGTTCGACCTTTCTCGTAATCACTTCTTCAGCCGTCTGAAAGTAAGTCAATTGCAGATTTATTTCTTGTAAATCATGTTCTTGACTATAGATATAGGCATACACCCTTGCTTGATGAAAGAAAAGTTCCACTTGTTCTGGTTCTAAATCTTCAAATCGTGGTTCGGAGGTTTTGATTTCATCTATATAATAAATACCATCTCTTTTGAAAATACCGTCTGCACGGCCTTCAACGATCAGGTGATATTCATCTAATGGAACTGTTGTTTTTAAAAAGACTTCTTTTTCATAGTCTTCTCCCGCATCTTTTTGGAGCTTGCGGTGGATTCTTGCTCCTTCTAATGCAGTATGGCTACTTTTTTTACGATTGTCGATACTTCCACGTCGCAAAATAAATTCTACTAAATGCCGCACAGATATTTTTGACTGTTTGATCATTTCCACCACCTCTTTCTCTCTAAGATTACCTGAAAAAGCCTAGTTTAGCAAAAAGAGCTCTCTTTTCAAGCATAAAAAAACACCCTGCTGATTAGGCAGGGATATAGGATATAGAATTTGGATTTTTGGATGAGTCTAATGTAACAAGGACATATTAAAATGCTATGAAAACTTACTTTCCTTCTCTTTAGAATATCCAAATACTTTTCATATAGTCTGATAATTCAGATAAGTAAAGAGAAATAAGTACCTGTTTTTGTTTCCTAGCAATGAATGCGTTATACTAATGGATGAAAGAAGTTTTGGCTATCAAGGAGGAATGCACATGCATATCGAAAGATTAAAAACAGGAATGATTGAAGAAAACTGTTATTTGGTCTACAACGAAGAAGCACTTTTGATCATTGACCCTGGAGAAGATGCGGAACGAATCAAACAAGAAATCAAAAAAACAAACCAACAGCCGGTAGCGATTTTGCTTACCCATACCCACTACGATCATATCGGTGCAGTAGAACCTTTACGCGCATATTATCAAATCCCAGTGTATGTCAGCCCACTAGAGCAAAAATGGCTAGGTGATCCGATTTTGAACCTTTCTGGACTCGGACGACATGATGATATTGCTGATATTATTGTCTCGCCTGCAGAATATGAATTTGAAATGAAAACTTATACTTTAGGGAACATGTCTTTTCGTGTAGTCCCTACTCCAGGACACTCCATCGGAAGCGTTAGCTTTATTTTTGATGATTTTGTCGTTTCTGGCGACGCCCTATTTAGAGGAAGTATCGGTAGAACCGATCTGTATACAGGGAATTTAGAACAATTACTTCACAGTATTCGGACCCAGCTGTTTGTTTTACCTGATGAATTTGCAGTCTATCCAGGACATGGTGATGCAACAACGATTGAACAGGAAAAAAGGACAAATCCTTTTTTCAATCGTTAAAAATGATTTAGGAGGAGAATAAAATGACAGAAACTACACTTTATATCGTACGGCATGGAAAAACGATGTTCAATACAATCGAACGCGTACAAGGCTGGTGTGATACGCCACTCACAAAACAAGGACAAGAAGGCATCCATTATTTAGGGCGCGGGTTAAAAGATGTCGACTTTTCTTTTGCTTATTCTAGTGACAGTGGTCGGGCGATCGAAACTGCCCGTATTATTCTAGGAGAACATTCTAAGGGAAAAGAAATTCCTTATTTTATCGAGAAACGGATCAGAGAATGGTGCTTCGGATCTCTTGAAGGCGGCTATGACATGGAAATGTGGGGTGTGATCCCTCGCGTATTGAATTTTAAAACCTATGATGAGATGTTTACCACAGAAGTTTCTTTTGAACAAATTGCCAATGCTGTATACAACTTGGATACGGCTGGATGGGCAGAAACTTATGAAACATTGCGAGATCGTGTGTGGACAGGATTTGAAGATATCGCCCATCACTGCGAAAAAAACGGCGGCGGAAATGTTTTAGTCGTATCACATGGTTTGACGATTGCCTTCTTGCTTAATCTGATTGATCCTAAACAGCCTGTTCGTGCTGGTCTTTTAAATGGCAGTGTAACAAAGGTTACTTATGCAAACGGTCGATTTTCTATCCATGGTATCAATGATACGTCTTATATCGAAAACGGGAAAGCACATAGTCGAGACTCGTTTTTATGATGGGATATTTTAATTTTTAACAGAGAATCATAAAAGGCAAAGTCTGAACGAGGGCTTTGTCTTCTTTTTTTCTCTTCGTATTCTTATCTGCTTCATTTCTCAAGTTTTTCTTAATATTAAAAAACAGATTGGGTTTATCAAAAAATAACGGTATACTATAAGATGTATCTTAATTGGGAAGGAAGGAATTTATGTTTTTTGCAAATATTATCAAAGCAGTGATTCTCGGTATTATTGAAGGAATAACGGAATGGCTGCCCATCAGTAGTACTGGTCATCTGATCCTAGCAGATGAATTCATCAAACTGGATGCCAGTTCACAATTTATGTCGATGTTCAATGTCGTTATCCAATTAGGGGCGATCTTAGCTGTCGTCGTTCTTTATTTTCACAAATTAAACCCCTTTTCTCCAAGTAAATCAACGATAGAAAAAAAAGATACTTGGACACTTTGGTTTAAAGTGATCGTTGCTTGTATACCAGCCATCATCATTGGTTTGCCTTTGGATGATTGGTTAGAAGCAAATTTCCACAAGTTCTTACCCGTTGCCATTGTTTTGATTGTTTACGGTATTGCCTTTATTATTGTCGAAAAACGTAACAAAAACAAAACACCTCGTTGGACTTCGCTGAATGACTTTACGTACCAAGCAGCTCTTCTTGTTGGGTTATTCCAAGTCTTGGCACTTGTTCCCGGAACATCTCGTTCTGGTGCAACGATCCTAGGAGCTATCTTGATTGGCGCTTCGCGTTTTGTCGCTACAGAATTCTCATTTTTCTTAGGGATTCCTGTCATGTTTGGCGCAAGCGGCTTGAAGATCGTCAAATATTTAGCTGAAGGGAACTCATTCAAAATGGAAGAAACTGTTGTTCTTCTTGTAGGAACATTCGTATCTTTTGTGGTTTCTGTCTTAGCTATTAAATTCTTATTAAGTTATTTGAAGAAAAACGACTTTACCGCTTTTGGCTGGTATCGTATTATCCTTGGTATCATTTTAATTGGTTATTGGTTTATTGCAATGTAAGAAAAACCGGAACACTTCTCTTGTATGAGAAATGTTCCGGTTTTTTATTTTATTTAATGATAATTATTATAAACAATAAAAACTATATCTAGCTTCGTATCCAACTGATAACCATTATCGTTCTCATTTAGCTGTTTTTATTATCAATTACATTTTTATTATGCTATTCTTGTTTTGACAAGGAGGACTGATAACGATGACTAATCAGAAAAAAGCTTTTGCAGCAACAATTGGCTGTCTTTTATTTATGATTGCCGGTTTTATTTTCGACCGCTTCTCTCTCACCATCACCCCGCTTTTTTATATCAGCGCTATTATCATCGGTGGATACAAACAAACATCGGAAGGCTTGAAAGAATTGTGGAATGACCGAACACTGAATGTGGACTTATTGATGGCTTTAGCCGCTATTGGTGCCTGTTTGATTGGTAATTACTTTGAGGGAGCAATGTTGACGTTCATCTTTTGTTTAAGCGGTGCATTAGAGGAATACACGACCAATAAAAGTCAAAAAGAAATTACCGCTTTGATGAATCTTCAGCCACAAAAAGCTCAGTTACTAAGAGAAAACGGACAAATGCAAGAAGTAGATGTTTCGCAATTAAAGGTGGATGACTTGGTGTTCGTCGCTAAAGGAGCGGCTGTTCCGATCGACGGTTGTTTAGAAAGCACACAGGCAACGATCGATGAGTCTGCATTAAGCGGTGAATCTGTACCTGTAGAAAAATATTTAGGAGATGAGATGTTTGCAGGAACGCTGAATCAAGGAAATCCCATTACGATTCGAGTAACAAAAACGAGTGCCGAAACTGTCTTTGCTAAGATCATCCAATTAGTGGAAGAAGCGCAGAATACGCCAACTCAAACAGCTTCATTTATCGAACGGATCGAAAACAATTATGTAAAATTGATTTTGCTTGCTGTGCCTCTAATGATCCTTCTCCCCCACTTTTTCTTAGGTTGGAGTTGGGATGAAAGCTTTTATCGAGGAATGGTATTATTAGTCGTGGCTTCTCCTTGTGCGCTTGTCGCATCTGCTACTCCTGCTTCTCTAGCTGCTCTTTCAAATTCTGCAAAAAATGGGATTCTAATCAAAGGCGGGATCCATTTAGAGAAGCTTTCTGAATTAAAAGCGATTGCCTTTGATAAAACTGGAACACTCACTAAAGGAAAACCAGTTGTGACTGACAGCTTTTTCTTTGATGAGAAGGATTTGGCACAACAACTTCTTGTTGCTATGGAACAAAAAACGACACACCCTCTTGCTCATGCGATTTTACAATATTTCGATTGCACAATACCCGAAGCAATCCAATGCCTATCAATAGAAGAAATTACTGGTTTTGGATTACAAACTACCTATTTAGGGGCGCAATGGAAAGTTGGCAAACACGCATATGATCCTGAGACGATGAGAATCAGCAAAGAGATTGAGGAAATGATCGAACATTTAGAAAATCAAGGAAAAACTGTAATCTATCTTTCTAAAGATCAACAGTTAATCGCTGTTTTAGGTCTGTTGGATATTCCAAAAGCAAATGCCCAACAGGTGATTTCCTACTTTAAATCCCAAAACATCCATACAAGTATGATAACTGGCGACCATTCTGGCACAGCAAAGGCTATTGCTGAACAAGTAGGAATCGAACATTACTATGCAAGCTGTACTCCGGAAGAAAAAACACAACTAGTCAAAAAAGAAAATGAACGTTACCAAGTAAATGCGATGGTTGGTGATGGAGTCAATGATGCGCCTGCTTTAGCAGCTGCTTCATTAGGTATCGCTATGGGACAAGGAACAGACGCCGCAATGGATATCGCAGACATCGTCTTAATGAAAAATGACTTAGATAAATTCGTCTACAGTCATCGGCTATCTTTAAAAATGCGGCGGATCATCAAACAAAATATCATTTTTTCGATTCTTGTTATTCTCTTGTTGATTGCTTCTAACTTCTTACAATTTTTAAATCTACCTCTTGGAGTAGTAGGACACGAAGGAAGCACGATATTGGTTATTCTGAATGGCTTGCGCTTACTAAGACCTTTACCTGATCTTTCTGATTCTTCAAAAAAATGTAAGTCTTGTCCACTATACCAAGCACGGCTGTCTTCTGCCAAATAAGTGAAATTTTTTTATGATTTTGTTTATTTTATGAAAAAATCAGCGTATGAATAGATTTCGAAGGATAAATTCCTGCTTTTGCAACTTTCTAAAAACATGTTATGATTATTTCGAAGAAAGTGAGGAATTATTTCATGGAAAGTTGGCTTTTTTTAGGTATTATTTTACTTGTAGCAATTTTAGCTAAGAATCAAAGTCTAATGATAGCGGCAGCTTTTGTGCTGATTATGAAGCTCATACCAGCCTCCCGTTCCTTTTTCCCTTGGCTTCAAGGCAAAGGAATCAATATTGGTGTGACGATCATCACTGCAGCGATTCTGATCCCTATCGCAACAGGGGAAATCGGTCTACGTGATTTATTAGAAGCCTTTAAATCCCCTATCGGCTGGGTAGCTGTTTTTTGCGGTGGGCTAGTGGCTGTTTTATCTTCCAAGGGCGTAGGATTGATTGCTTCTGATCCGCAAATCACCGTTGCGCTTGTTTTTGGCACAATTTTAGGTGTTGTCTTCTTAAGAGGAATCGCCGCCGGACCAGTCATTGCTTCTGGCATTACTTACTGTATCTTACAAGTATTTGCTTTAGGAAAATAGATCAAATTTTGCCTATTTTTAGGAGATTCTTAACACCCCCAATTTACTGATCCGTGATATACTGACAACGAGGTGATACAATGTTCGAAAAATTGAAGTATTTCATAGGAACAATTGGCTGGTTTCTTTTAGCGGTACTTTTGATTCTGGGCTTAGCTTATCTTTTATTTCCTGATTTGATACAAAATGTGTTAGATACTGCTTTTTGATTGACCTATTAGAATGATATAGGGGATGCTCCTGCGATGCAGGAGCTTTTTTTAAACAATGACCGAGCGAATGAGACTTCCTATTGAAATCGATGCACTTTTTTCTTTTTGGCTCTTCTCCTCTTTTTTGTTATACTAGATTACAGTGGACAAAAGAAGGTATGATTGCATCCACTTTAACGAATATCAAAATGGAAGAAACAGTACCTGTTCTCAGGTTACTTTGGAAAGAAAGGAAGACGCTTGTGGAAACTTTTGAAGGTCTTTTAATTGATACGTATGTTTTACAAGAACAGCCAATGATGCTGACTGGAATCAACTTGCAGCTTGAGGACCGTGTGATCAATGGCCTGCTTAAAGATCGCTATTTGGCAAAGTACATCTTACGTTTGCCACTAAATAAATATGTACTGGTAGTAAGTGGCAAATGGAACCGTCGGAATCAGTTAGTCATTAAAAAAATGTTGATAAAAAATATTGATGAATACATTAAAATAATCGGTACACCAGAATAACCTTTACCGATCAAAGGTGACTGGTTATAAAATAACTGCAGTTTCTTAATAGAAAAACAAAGAACAACAGGGAATCGTATCCCTTTTCAAAAAAAACTTTGCAAACGGTTCTCTTTGTTATATAATGACTTAGTACCAAACATTCCCATTCAATCTTTGTTTAAATAGATAAATAAAAATCTAGTTTGGTTTGACGCTATTGCCTCCCACAATAGCGTCTTTTTGATTTTTTCAGCTTGATTTATCTGTTTTTACTGATAAAAAAGTTTAAATAAAAGACTGTTAAGGAAAAAAACTTGTCATGTTCATATTGCAAAGCGCGCTGCCTTTAGGTATAATAATGAATGTTGAATTATGCGGTCACACGCGTAAGAACTTAAGTTATCGGAGGTGAAACTAATGCCAAACATTGAATCTGCAATCAAACGTGTTCGTACAAGCGAAAACGCTAATGTGAAAAATTCATCTCAAACAAGCGCTATGCGTACTGCAATCAAAAAATTTGAAGATGCTGTAGCTTCAGGTGCTGACAACGTAGATGCGTTATATAAAGAAGCTGTTAAAGCTATTGATATGGCTGAATCAAAAGGTCTAATCCACAAAAACAAAGCTAACCGCGACAAATCTCGTTTAAGCAAAAAAATCGCTAAGTAAAAGAATCGGCTTCGGCCGGTTTTTTTATTTGGCAAAAAAAGCCAAAAGCAACCGGTATTCTTGCATGCTTTTGGCTTCTTCTGTCTTCCTATCGATTTCTCAACAACTGCCCTGTGCGCAAAACGAAAAGTTGAAAACTTAATTCTTTTTCGATTTGCCCCGTTTTGATTTGATAATCCATTTCGACTAATTGATCAAATAATTGTACCAGCAACTGTTCATCGAATTTCCTTACTTCTTGCATGGCAAGTTTTACACGGTAGGGATGGACTTTTAATGTTTCTGCAATATTGGCCTGCTGATAGCCAATCTTTACAAGAAATTTTGTCTGTAAAAACAAACGTAATTGAGAAAGTAAAATCGCATTGATTTTGATTGTTTCCTCCCCTTGCATGACTAAATCTTCATATAAACGCAAGGCTTGTTCTGTCTTCCCTTTTAAAATATATTGGGTCATGTCAAAAATATTATGTTCCAATGTTTTAGGAACTAATTGTTCTACTTCTCGAACAGTGATTTGCTGTTGATTTTGTCCATAAAGAATTAATTTCTGTAACTCTCTCATCATTTTGGATAAATCTAAGTCGGTCAACCGCAAGAATAAATCAATGGCGTTTCGTTCCATTTTGATGGAAGAGTTCTCTAAGGTATTCATCAGATATTGACGTACTTCTTTTTCATTCAGCTGTTGGACGTTGATGATGGTTGCTGTTTTTTTCAATTGTTTCGTTACTTTTTTCCGTTCATCCAACTTTTCATATGGCGCAAAAAATACTAATACAGTCGATTCTAGTGGTTCTTTCAAATAAGCTGTCAGTAAATCAGTATTTTGTTCGATCCCGTTGTTTACTTTCTCACCTGTTAAAAAATATGGGTTCTCCACAAATACTAATCGTTGATCTCCGAAAAACGGCAATGTCTCTGCTTCAGCCACTACCTCCTCTAAACTTGCATTTTCCATGTCAAAACTTAAAAAATTTAAATCATCTTCGCCCTCTAATTTGATTTTTTTAACTATTTCTGCCCGAACTTGATCTTGGAGAAACTTTTCTGTTCCTAAGATCAAGTAACAAGATGCAAGTTTTTCTTTACGTATTTTTTGTAACTCTGCTTGTATACTCAAATTACTCACCACTTTCAAAATTATCCTACCATGAGAAGATGAGAATTACTAGTCTATCATTGTTTCCACTAGGCCGTGAGGATGAAAAACTGGATGCCAGCGATAGGAGATCATTCCTTGTTGATCGGTTCGCCATGTTCTTATCTGATTTTCTTCTAGTGCCTCCAATACTTCGCTGTGAGGGTGACCATAACGATTATTTACTCCGCAGGATATAATTCCATGTTTCGCTTCAATACGGGAAAGAAAATCCGTATTACTTGATGTGCGGCTACCGTGGTGACCTAATTTGACTACGTCGGCTTTCAAATTAGGATAAATAAAAAGCAACTGTTCTTCCATCGCTTGATTCAAATCGCCTAAAAACAAAAAACGGCTATTGTTATATTCCGTCCATAAACCAATTGAATCTTCATTTCTTCCTTCACCTTTTTCAAAAGGTGTCAATACATAAAGATCATAATAGCCTTTGATCCTGTCGCCATGTTTGACTTCAATGATTTTAGTGCCATTTTTTTGAGCTTCTGTTAAATGCCTTCGCAACGGCTCATTTCGTCCAGCACCCCAGCCAATATAAATTTTTTTGATGGTGAAATGCTGAGATAATGTGGACAATTCTCCCACATGATCCGTATCGTCGTGTGTCAAGATGAGTTTATCGATCACACTTATTCCCTGTCCTTTTAGGTATGGAACGATATTCCTTTCAGCAGGAGGTCGTGCAATACCTTGCGCCCACTTTTCCCTTTCAAAGTGTAACTTCCCCCCCGTATCAATCAAAATCGTTTCTTTTCGAAAAGGACTTTGCAAAAAGATACTGTCTCCTTGACCAACATCGATAAAAGCGATCGTTGAAGAAAAACGTAAAAATGGCAAAGTCAATAGCATCAAAGAAAACAAACCCACATAAAACAAGAGTTTCATCGACTGCTCGTTCAATCTATCCATACAAATCAGCAATCCGAAAATATATACCCCTGATAGCACAAGAGGTAGACGCCCTATAACAAGAGTCGATCCTGAAAACGAATCGATCATTCGTTCAAACAAGATCAGTCCCTCTTCTATCAGCAAAAGTAAGGTTCTCGGCAACCAGCGATTGAAAAGTGTCAGAAAGAACACACTAGGAAGAAAAAGAAACTTGAATACCGGCGCAACCAGTAATGTAAAAAGACTGCCTAAAAGAGGCCACTCATAAAAATGCCATACAATCAATGGCATCGTGATCATGGTAAATAGGACATGAGAAGCCGTTTTTTTCATCCAATCTCCATCAAAAGAAATCAGGATAAACAAAAAACTCATGAAAAAACTAAGCTGCCCGCCCGCATGAAAAAGAAATCGAGGATCAAATAGCAAAAGAAGCCAAAAGACAACTGCAAATAAGTCCATAGAGGAGTAACGTTTATTCAATAATTTGACTAGCAATCGCAATAAAAACAACAGACTAGCACGCAAGACAGAAATAGAACTGCCTGCAAGAGAAACATAACAGATAGTTAGCAGACTCAACGGAATGATGCTGACGTGCAGTGGCCATCCGATACGTCGAAACAAATAATACAGCCACCCTAAATAAAATTGGATGTGTAATCCCGATAGGCTGAATAGATGCAGCAAACCACTCTCTCTAAAAATTTCTTCTGATTCTCTGAATCCTGAATCTTTATAACCCCATAATAAAGAATTGATATATACACTTGTTTTTTGCGGAAATTCAGATTGGACAAAAGAAATAACAGCGCCTCTTTTTCTCTGGAGCCAATTTCGCCAATGATTTTGTATGTTGATTTTTTCGACCCTTTGAATTTGGAATCGACCAGAGATTCTATGGTTCCTGAAGTAAGCTTCTTGGTCAAAAGTATAAGGATTTCGCTTTTTTTCGGGAGAAATAAACTCGCCTTCAGCTGTCAATTCTATCCCCTTCCCTCGGAACCCAAGCCAAGTTTTCAATTCCTCTTCGGTGTTTGCTTGATAAGAAAGCTGTATCTTCTGTTTACTCTCTGACAACCTTCCTTCCATTGTCAAAAAACTGCCATTTGCACGAATCGTATCTGTAGATAAAGTCACTTGCGCAGCTGTTTCTTTTTCCTCTAAAAATGAATATTCTTGTAGCTTATAAGAAACGGATACCATTATGCTACCCACAATACAGAAGTACGCGATAAAACGTCCTTCTTTTAGCGAAAACCACAAAAAAATTCCGGCAAGAAACAAACGATAAATCCAATTGTCCGTATCATACAACAAACAAATAATCATCGACGTAATTGCCGGAAAAATCAACCGATTTCGAACATGCCTTTCTAAAACGCTAAACATGTTTTCCTGTTAATTCATTTTGAAGTTTTAAAAAATGCTGCGAGTCTAAAGCAACTTGGTGTACAGATACGCCTAATTGTTCAATCAACGCTTGAGCATACGGATCATTTCGATAGTCATGGAGATAATTGATCCCTTTGACACCAGCTTGCAGCAAAGCTTTTGTACAAGCTAAACATGGAAAATGTGTGACATAGATTTCCGAACCTTCCGTTGGGATACCGAGTTTCGCGCACTGTAGCAGCGCATTCATCTCTGCATGAATCGTTCGCAAACAGTGTCCATCCACAACATAGCAGCCTTCATCTATGCAGTGGACATCTCCACTGACTGCTCCATTATAGCCGCCAGCAATGATCCGTTTTTCCCTAACAAGTGTCGCTCCTACTTCTAAACGTGTACACGTGCTGCGTAAAGATAACAATACTGCCTGAGCCATAAAGTACTGGTCCCAGGGAATGCGTTTGTTTTGAGTCTTATCAGTAATTTTTTCTTTGTTCGTATCGCATGGTTTTGAAGATTTTTCTAACATGGTTTACATTCCTCCGTTTTTTCAAGTTGGTCAAAAAAGCACTCCATTGCTTAAACAAAATATTCTTTAAATATATCGAATCATCATGTCTGACAAAAGAGCATATCCTTCACTGCCGAAATGAAGTCCGTCATCCATTAGCCTCCATTTATTGCTCTTTTCAGTTGATTCTGAATCATTCTATTTAATTGTAACGAAGTTTTTTAGTTTTTCAACTGTCTTTTCACCGATACCAGAGATCTCCTGCAAGTCTTCCACTTTCTGGAAGGATCCGTTTTCTTCTCTAAATCGAATGATTTCTTGCGCCTTGACTGATCCGATCCCAGGAATCTGCTGGAGTTCTGAGGGACTGGCTGTATTGATATTTATTTTTGAAGGCTCGGAATCTGCTGTAGATTGTTTTCCTTCTGAGGATGCCAACTGATCAAGATGTTCTGGCAGCTCTTCACCTACAGCAGGGATATATAGGACTTGCTGATCTTCTATTTTCGCAGAAAAGTTGATTCGATCGCTATCCGCTTCTTCTAATAATCCTCCTGCGCGCTTTAGTACATCATAGACCCGTTCTTCTGAAGAAAACGAATAGATACCAGGCTCCTTCACACTTCCTTTGATATCGGTGTACATAACCTTTGGACGAGCATCCTCTTCTACAGTATTTCCTTCAGGCAATTGATTTTCTTCACTGGAACTAAATGGAGAAAGCATTTCTTTTGCAGCGATTTCTTCTGGTTCTCTATGAAATAACAGATTTGACAATAAAAAACCACTGGCTATACAAAAAATAAGAACTACCGTAGACATACAAACGATTAACTTAGGGGAGGTGAGTATTTTCTTGCTGATTTTTTCTATCATTATTCCTTTTTACAGAGAATGATCAGTAAAAATCATTCATTACTCCTTTCATTTGAAATCGAAGAAACAGTGTGCTCTGGCAAAATCGTCCCTTCAACATCTAATTACGTCAATTTTTTCTTTTTTTTTTAGCAGAAAGATATTTTGACGAAAAAAAGGATTGTGACAGAAAATATGTCACAATCCCTTATTCAAAATAAATAGTATTCAATTAGCTCAAAAGCTTGCATCTGCGGTAAATAAATCCAAACAAAAGAGGAGAAGCTGTTTTTGCGTAGCTATTCTTATTACTTGATACAGAGCAGCTTTTTCACTTTTTTTTAGTTGCTTCATTTCATTTTCTCTAGATAGTCAAGCGCATCTTGTACTGTTTTTACTGGTACGATTTTCATGGAGGAATTCAATTTTTTGGCGGCGGCTTTTGCTTCTTCGTAGTTGGTTTTTATTTCAGGATATTCTTTCTTAACATCGTCTGAGATCGTATCATCTGGTGCAAAGAAAATCTCTACGCCGGCTTTATCCGCGCTTGCTACTTTTTTATCGATTCCTCCGATTCGGCCGACTTCTCCTTCGCTGTTGATCGTTCCAGTTCCGGCAATTTGCTTACCGTGTCGCAAATTTTTACCAGTAACTTGTTCATAGATCTCTAAAGTGAACATCAATCCTGCTGACGGCCCACCAATAGAGCCAGAATTAATGCGGACGTCTGTATCTGATTCGATCTCTGTATGATCAGTAAGTGTGATGCCTATTCCTGCCTTTTTATCTGTTGGCAACTCAATCAGATCACCAGAAGCTGTTTTTTCTTCACCATTATGCAAATAACTGATTTCGATTGTTTGTCCAACTTTTTGGCTTTTTACATAATCCATAAATGCTTCTGTACTTTGAAAGCTTTTGCCGTCTACTTTTGTTACTGTATCTCCTACTGAAAGCTTGCCAAAGAAGTTCGATGTTTTCTCTACGCTCATGACATATACGCCTTTGAATTCCATTTTATAAGGCTTGCCTGCAAGTTTCAACGCTTGTTCGATTGCTGCGTTTTGGGAAGAATCCATATAATACTGTTGCATTTGATTATATTCTTCATTTGTTGCCCCACCAGTCAATTCTTCTTTACTGATTAATTCTTCAAAGGGGGCTAGTTTAGCCTTTAGCGCCAAAAATCCGGTAGCTTGCCTGATACCGACGGATGTAAGAGAGAAAGAGCCAGAACCTTTGTCTTCTTTGTCATTGACTGTAATTAATTCTTTCAGATCAATCGTTGCTCCTGGTGATTCCACATAATATGGCAGAGGAACTACTACAAATCCGATGATCAACATTCCAAATATGATAATCAGTACTGTTTTCAACCATTGTTTAGCTTTCATTTGATTCACGCTTTCCAGCTAAAGCTTCGTTGATAACTGGCGGTAAATAACTGCTCACGTCTCCACCAAAGTGCAGTACTTCTTTTAAAATACTGGAACTGACATGGCTATATTCTGGTTTTGCCAATAAGAACACCGTTTCCAATTCCTCGTTTAGATGATGGTTCATCTGAGCGATTTCTCGTTCATATTCGAAGTCTTTGATACTCCGTATTCCTCTGACCAAGGCATCCGCGCCGATTTCTTTTGCCGTTTCCACTGTCAATTGATTTTCCTGATGCATGACTTTTACATTAGGAAGATGTGCCACAGCTTTTGCGATCAATGTCATTCTTTCTTCTGGAGGAAACAAACTTTTCTTTGAAGTATTGATAAAAACACCAATTACCACCTCATCGAATAATTTAGCCGCACGCTCCACTGTATCTAAGTGTCCTTTTGTAAAAGGATCAAAACTTCCTGGGAATAATGCACGTTTCATCGATTTCCCTCTTTTCTATAGATAGTCACAGCTGTTATGCCATAAATCTGTTTTCTTATTTGATGAAATCCAGCCACAGATTCTGGCAATTCGACTGTTTTATCCGTTTCGCATACGATAACTGCGGTTTTAGAAAAAAGTCCCAGTTCTTCCATTTTATGGATTTGATCAATGATTTTTTGTTTTGCATACGGCGGATCAAGAAACAAGTAATCGAATTGTTGTTTCTCTGCTGCTAGCCGTTCGATTGCTTTGTCCGCATCAAGTTTTATTGTGGTAAACTTCTCTGGTTCTTTCGTAATCTCGATATTTTCTTTGATGATTTTTAGCGCTTGGTAATTTTTGTCTACGCATACTGCATGACTGCAGCCTCTGGATACGGCTTCGATAGCTAGACCGCCGCTTCCTGCAAACAGATCCAATACTGTCTCTCCATCAAAATAGGGTCCAATCATATTGAATATGGATTCTTTTACTTTATCTGTAGTTGGTCTGGTGTTCGCCCCTGCTAAACTTTTTAAGCGGCGTCCGCCATAATTTCCTGATATTATCCGCATCTACTCACTCCTTAGAAATGGTACTGGTACTAGTATACCAAAAAAAAGACCAAAAAATACTTGGACAATGATCAATTTTTGATAGTTGTCCAAGTTATTTTTTTATTAAAAAACTGCTCATAAGAGATTTTTAAAGATGTTCAGCTAATCTGATTTCTGTATTCAGCTCTTCGATTTCGAAACCTTCTTCTTTTAATACCGTTTTATTACCTATTTTATCAGCAAAATTCATTTCGATATCTGGTCGGTAAGAACGTTCTACGTTTCGAACAAAATGTAATTTACGGATTCGTTCTTCTGTCTCTTCAAATGTCTCTTCATTCAAGTAAAGGACGACATATTTCATTCTTCTTGAGACATAATGCAACAAGCCGAACTTTTTTAGATTCTTTAATTGTTTTAAGCTGTAGACCCATACGATCAGCCCGCGTCGTTTTATTATTTCAAATTCACTATTGTCAACTTGCATGACAATTCCCTCCGCATCCAAAGTGTTTTTTCGTTTCAAAGAACGGACTACCTGCATCTACCTTGATCTCATTAGAAACTTCTTCGGCAAGTGCTTGGACAATTTGATCCAACAGACTTTGTAACTGTGTTTCACTATACCTAAAAGCTGCGACATGCTCATTCAGGTCAAGCTGTCTTTTTGCTTTTCGAAGAGCACGTTTTTTTTCACGATAATCAGGTGCATATTCGCCATATGCCGCTACATTTTCAAACGCCTTTTTCTTCGACAGGAACGCCTCTTTTAATTGGCAGACTTCTGCAGATTCTTTCATTGACTGTTTATGTTTGAAATAAGAAGTCATCGTTTTACTCTTTTTTATCATTTCAGCGACTCGGAGGCATTGATCCTCCAGTTGAAACAGCTCTTCGTTAACGATCACTGCTATCACTACTTTCTCCGTTTTCTTCTTGCAATAAGACTAACATATTTTCTTTAGAAAAAGCAATGCCTAATGAATCCGTTCCCGGATCCATAAAGCGGTCATGATTATATGGATCGCTGTACCAATATAAAAACGAAAAAGTAGCGTCGATTGCTGGATGAATAAACAGTCCACTAGTATTTTCTAATTTCTGTTTACTGATTAACTTCTCCAATTCATCATTCGTCAAGGAGAATTTCATTGTCGTTTGCCCGCTGCCTAGCGATTTTTGCCAATCAGCCATACGTTCGTCTGACAAGATTTCTTCAGGCTTTGTCAAGAAATCATGTAGCAGCAGCCGACTTTGGCTTTGAAAGGCAAGTGGTTGGTTGTATATAGGAAGTTCGTCTTCTCTTCTAAGCATGTTTAGTAAAGTCGTACTTTTTCGTTCTTTACCGCGATTGATCGATTCCCAGTCAGCCGATTTATCTGCTTCATAATGTGGGAGACCTTCACCAAACACTTGATACGGTAAAAGTTTCAAAAGACTATCTTTATCTAAATATACAACTGAAAACAGACCATTTGTTGTTTGATCAAAAAACAAAATAGCAAAAGTGTCGTTATCAAAAGCAATCAGTGGACGATAATTCATATCCTCTTCCATCAGTTCGATTCCAACTTCTGTGTCGTGATACTCAAAAGTGAAATTAGTATAGATAGTCGTGAGTTTCGTTAGGTCCTGCATCGTCATCCCTAAATAAAACGGCGTGATATCAGCAGGTCCTGTTTGCAGTACTTTAACAGTTGTGACCATGCTATCTTGGACATTTACTTCAAACGTGAGATGACTGGCTTTGTTTTCATAATATCTTGTTTCAAAACCAAACCCACTAGTTAATCGATCATAGGATTGTCCAAAATCTTTTTCTAGCTGTTCGATCGGTTTTCCAATATAAGTAGAAAAACCAGTTGCTTTAAGCTCCTGGTATTTCCACGTTGTCATTTGATTTGAGATTTGTTGATCAGAGTTTTCCTTCACTTCAAGTTTTGGCGGGAACAAGACTGGTTCCATATAGAATGCCGCAATAACTAATAGCAGAATCAGCCAAAACAAACCCAGTCTTTTCATGTTTCCCCACCTTTCACTTATTATTTTTCAGTCACTTCAATCAAAAGGTCGCCAGACGAAATCGTGTCGCCTGAAGATACATATACATGTGCAACTTCTCCGTCAAAACGTGCTTCGATGGCTGTTTCCATTTTCATTGCTTCAGTAATCATCAACGTGTCGCCTTTTTTGACGTTATCGCCTTTTTTCACTAATACATCAAGCACAGAACCAGACATCGTTGCTCCGATTTGTTCTCGGTTTGTTGGTTCAGCTTTCAATCGAGTTTGAACCGCACTGATGATTGAATTATCTTTGATAGTGATTTCCCGTCTTTGCCCATTCAGATTGAAGAACAGTACGCGATTTCCTTCGATATCGGGTTCTCCGATTTCATCTAAACGAATGATAAGCGTTTTTCCACGTTCGATTTGTACATTGATCGTTTCACCTAAACGTATCCCTTGGAAGAATGTTGGTGTATCCAGTAATGTAACATCGCCAAATTGATTATACGCTTTTTGATAGTCCAAAAAGACTTGCGGATACATCAAATAACTTAATACTTCGTCTTGTTTTGGTTCATAGCCGATTTTTTCTGCCAATTCTTTTTTCACTTCGTTGAAATCGACTGATTTCGCCAACAGTCCTGGACGTTCACTCAACACGGGTCTGCCCTTAAGAATGATCTTTTGCAGTTTTTCAGGAAATCCGCCGACTGGTTGTCCTAGTTCTCCTTGGAAGAAAGTCACTACAGATTCAGGGAAACTTAGTGTTTCGCCTTTTTCATAGATGTCTTGTTCTGTGAGATCATTTTGGACCATGAATAGTGCCATATCTCCTACGACTTTAGATGATGGAGTTACTTTCACGATATCGCCAAACATCAAATTGACAGTATGGTACATTTGTTTGATTTCATCCCAGCGATGACCTAGTCCGACAGCTTTTGCCTGCTGTTGCAGATTTGAATACTGTCCTCCCGGCATCTCATGCATATACACTTCTGTTTCAGGAGCATTCAAGCCATTTTCAAATGGTTTGTAATACATACGCACATCTTCCCAATAATGGTTCAATTTCTGTGCATTTTCAATTGTGATTTCTGGCAGCCGTGGGCCATTGACCAGCGCATAATACAAGCTACTCATGCTAGGCTGACTCGTGTTCCCACTCATTGCACTCATTGCTACGTCAACGATGTCTACTCCTGCTTTTGAAGCAGCGGAATAAGTGATAATCCCGTTTCCACTAGTATCATGAGTATGCAGATGGATTGGCAGATCCGTCGTTTCTTTCAATTCACTAATCAAGCGATAAGCTGCTTGCGGTTTAAGCAACCCAGCCATATCTTTGATTGCAATGATATGCGCACCCAGTTGTTCTAGTTCTTTTGCCATGTCTTTATAATACTGAACATTGTATTTTGCTCGGCTTGGATCGTTGATATCGCCAGTATAGCAGATAGCTGCCTCTGCGATTTTACCAGTATCCCGTACTGCTTGGATACTTTTTTCCATTTGAGGAGTCCAGTTCAAACTATCAAAGATTCGGAAAACATCAATCCCTTGTGCTGCTGCTTCTTTGACAAATTCCACCAGTACATTGTCAGGATAATTAGAATACCCAACGGCATTTGAACCTCTGAAAAGCATTTGCAGCAATGTATTAGGCATTAAAGAACGGATTTTTCTCAATCGTTGCCAAGGATCTTCATTCAAAAAGCGGTAAGCCACATCAAATGTTGCTCCCCCCCACATCTCACTTGAAAAGAGTTCAGGTAGACCTTCTCCCGTTAAGCGTGCAATCTGCTTGAAATCCTTTGTCCGAACACGAGTTGCTAGCAGACTTTGATGAGCGTCTCTAAATGTCGTATCCGTCAACAATAAATTTTCCTGTCCTTTGATCCATTCAACCAAAGCATCGGCACCCTTCGCATCTAATACGTTCTTAGCCGTTACATAATCAGTTCTTGTGATTAGATCTTTAGGCATACGTGGTTCTTCATAAAATGGTTTTTCGCCACTTTCGATACCTGGAAAACCATTGACAGTAATTTCACCGATATATTTCATCGTTTTATTTCCGCGGTCTCGTAGTCGAGGAAATTCAAATAATGTTGCTGTACTATCGATAAAAGTTGTTTTTGCATTTCCTGATTGGAATTCAGGATGTGTGATGACATTTAGCATAAATGGAATATTTGTTTTTACTCCACGGATCCTGAATTCTTTCAAGCAACGTTCCATTTTCTGAATGGCTGTTTCAAAAGTAGCGCCATGCGTACATACTTTTACTAACAATGAATCAAAATACGGCGTCACCACATAGCCAGCGTAAGCATTCCCTACATCCAGACGTACGCCAAATCCGCCAGGTGAACGATACGTATCGATTTTTCCTGTGTCTGGTAAAAAGTTATTCAACGGGTCTTCCGTAGTAATTCGGCATTGAATAGCTGACCCATTCAATTTGATTTCTTCTTGCTGAGGCAATCCGATTTCTTTATGCAAATCTAACCCTTGGGCAATCAATAGTTGTGTTGTCACGATATCAATATCTGTAATCATTTCTGTGATCGTATGTTCCACTTGGACGCGAGGATTGACTTCGATAAAGTAAAAATCATCTCCTTCAACAAGAAATTCTACCGTACCCGCATTGACATATCCAACATGTTTCATCAATTGGACAGCTGCCTGACAAATTTTTTGACGTTGCTGTTCGTTCATAGAGACACAAGGCGCTACTTCTACTACTTTTTGGTGGCGGCGCTGAACAGAACAGTCTCTTTCGAAAAGATGGATGACGTTTCCATGTGTGTCACCAAGAATCTGTACTTCGATATGCTTAGGGTTGGCGATGTATTTTTCAACATACACTTCATCGCTACCAAAGGCAGCTTTTGCTTCGCTTTTTGCACGTTCGTAACCTTCTCTTGCACTCTTTTCATCATGAGCCACACGCATTCCGCGACCTCCGCCGCCTAGAGCTGCCTTGATCATAATCGGATAACCGAATCGTTCAGCAAATTCCAATGCATCGTCTACAGAAGCGATTGGACCATCTGTGCCTGGAATCGAAGCAATTCCTGCTTCGATGGCTGCAGCTTTTGCTTTGATTTTATCTCCAAAAATATCTAAATGATGCAGTTTGGGTCCAACAAAAGTGATGCCCTCTTCCTCGCACCGTTGCGCAAAATTCAAGTTTTCCGATAAAAGACCATAACCAGGATGAATGGCATCAGCCCCGCATTCTTTCGCGATAGAAATGATCCCTTCAATATCTAGATACGCATCAATCGGTTTTTTCCCTTGTCCTACTAAATATGCTTCATCCGCTTTAAAACGGTGTACGGAATATTCATCTTCTTCTGCATAGATTCCAACAGTTTTAATTCCTAATTCTGTACAAGCACGAAATACACGTACAGCGATTTCACCCCTGTTAGCAACTAAAACTTTTTTCATCGAACCACTCCTACATCTTTTTTTATTATAAACCTAAGCTCTTGCGTTTTTCATCCGCACTAATGTTGAGGACAAAGCCGACACAGATCGAAAGCATCAGCAAACTGGATCCTCCTTGACTTAAGAATGGGAACGTGATCCCTGTCAAAGGAATGACACCAGTGATTCCTCCCAGATTGACAAACACTTGGATCAAAAACATTGCGCCGATCCCAATGCACAAAAGCGAATTGAACGGATCTCTTGAACGAATCCCTACAAGAATAATGCGCACAATCATAAAGAATAGCAACGCTAATATCAAAATCCCCATAATCACTCCGAGCTCTTCCACTACGATCGCATAGATAAAATCGGTTTGTGCTTCTTGTAAAAATCCCTTTTTCTGGATACTGTTACCTAATCCTCTGCCAAATAACCCGCCATTGAACATGGCATAGTAACCATTAACTAATTGATGGCCTTTATTTAATTCATCCGAGAAAGGATTTTGGTAAATAGCAAAGCGATTATAGATATACTGTAAACGTCCAGGCAAGATTTTTCCGTTTGTAATATTGATTAGCCAGATCGTAAAAGTACTTAAACAAAAACCCCCTACTCCTACAATCAAAGTATACACATAATTAACTCCGCTGGCTAAAAGCAGAACCAAAATAATCAAAAAGATAACTGCCGCATTCCCAAAATCGGGAAGGATAGCGACCAAAGCAGTCAGTCCGATAACCATTGCAAGTGGACGTTTTACAGTCCCTAGGAAATCTTTTTGTACACTGTTTTGCCTTTTTGATAAAGTCAGAGACAGATACCAGATAGAAATGATCTTTAGGTATTCGGCAGGTTGGATCGAAAATCCTGCAATTTGAAGCCAACCTTTTGCACCATTGATTTCTTTACCGAAAAACACAACGATCAGCAACAAAATCGTCAAAACTGCGATGGCTGCCATAATCAAACGCTGGTTTTTCAAAACATCTGTTTTCATTTTGTAGAGTAGTGCGATAGCAATCAAGCTGAGCACCCAAAAAATACTTTGGTTAATGACTGATGCGGACGGATTTTGTCCGTTTTCTAATAATAGATACGACGTAGAACTATATACCATGATCAAACCCAAAACACATAAAATCAAATAGGGAATCAAGATACTATAGTCTAATAGATGCCTTTTTTTTACTTTCTTAGGCAAGTCTATTCCTCCTTGCCAACTTCTTTTTTATCATAATTTTCTTGGTAAACCTCACTGTATAACTGATTCAATTCTCGTTCCAGCTCACTTAACATCAGCTGTCCCTCGTTTTTTTCGATTACTCCTATACGAACAGCAAACCCGACTTGCTGGGAGAAACCGTACATCTGTGTATCTACCACTTCTTCGAAGGCTTTGCATTGCGAGATACAGAGACTGTTATTTTGGTTTCGGATTAATCGTTTGATCCGTTCTGCTTCATCATTTAATACTTGGATCGCAAGTTTTTTCGACAAAGAATCCATCTGTGCTTACCTCCCGTTCTAATTCCTTAATTATAACATATTTGATTTTCATAGGGAGCAAAAAAACAGATTTAACCAGTTGTTTTTATTCATTTTTACGTAATGGTCCTTCTTACTTGTCCAGAACGTTAGGATCCGTATTTTTTATCCGAGATAAAAAGGCTTCTCCGTATTTATCAAGCTTGCTTTGACCAACTCCCTTTATCTGAAGCATCTCCAGTCTGCTTGATGGACGTATTCGGCTCATTTCTTTCAAGGTGGAATCTGAAAATACGACATACGGGGGAACGCCTGCTTCTGATGCTAGATCCGTTCGAAGTTCCCGCAACACTTCAAATAGTGTATCGGTCTCTTCATCCGACAGCTGCTGGACTTTTTTGGGTTCCTTTCGATAAACAGCTTCTTGTCCTTTTAATACTTGGATCCCTCTTTCTGTTACTTTCAAGATAGGATATTCTCCATTAACGGTCAGAAGATAGCCATTCGATATCAAATATTCAATCAATTGCATCGTTTCTTTTTGCGATTGGTTTTTCATCAGTCCATAGGTAGATAAACGTTCAAACCCTAAGGCTCGCAGCTTTTGTTCTTTCGATCCTGCCAAGACTTTCATTAGCATCTGCTTGCCATAATTCTCCCCCATACGTTTCAAACAAGAAAGGACCATCTGTGCTTGTGTCGTTACTTCTACTATTTTTCTGTCATCTAAACAATTACCACAACGATTGCACGGACTGCTTGTCTCGCCAAAATAGTTTAGGATGTATTGCTGAAGACAGGATTCTATATACGCATATTCTGTCATCGCTTTTAATTTTTCATATTCTTTTTGCTTTTGCTCCTCTTCTCTTTGGGACTGCTGGATAAAAAACTTTTGGACCTGAATATCTTGAGGAGCGAAAAGCAGGATGGCTTCACTGGAAAGACCATCTCTTCCCGCACGACCAGCTTCCTGATAGTATGCTTCTAGAGAGCCAGGAATTTGATAATGGATAACAAAACGGACATTGCTTTTATTTATGCCCATGCCGAATGCATTGGTCGCTACGATTAGCTGTAAGCGATCGTATAAAAAGGCCTCTTGCATTGCCGTTCGTTCATTCTCATTTAGGCCACCATGATATCTGCCTATAGAAAATCCAAATTTTTTAAGCAAATGATAGATTCGGTCTACTTCTTTTCTCGTCGCTGCATAAATAATGCCCGATTGATTTTTGTTGATTTTCAAATACTCGACTAGATATTGTTCTTTTTTTTGGTCTTTCACTACTTGAAAGCGGAGATTTTCCCGTCCAAAACCAGTCTGGATGTGATTGCCGTCAGGGATTTTTAAAAGTCTTTTTATGTCAGCGGCTACTTGTATAGTTGCTGTAGCTGTCAGTGCAACAATAACAGGTTGATTTGGCAGTTGATCTAGCTGTTTCGCCATTTGTAAATAACTTGGACGGAAATCATGCCCCCACTGAGAGATACAATGCGCCTCGTCAATGGCAATCATACAGACGTTCCATCGATTCATCGCTTGAATGAAATCCGGCATGATAAAACGTTCTGGAGCAATATAAAGTAAACGATACTGCTGCCTATCGATTTCTTGGAAGCGTCTAGCTGTTTCGTAACCATCTAACGAGCTATTGATAAAAGTGGCGGGTATACCTAATTGATTCGCTGCATCCACCTGATCCTTCATCAGAGAGATCAAAGGGGATACAACCACAGTAAGCCCATCTAATAGTAAAGATGGAAGCTGGTAACAGATTGATTTCCCACTGCCGGTAGGCATGATCCCTAATACATTTTCCTGATCAATGACTTTCTGAATAATTTCTTTTTGACCAGGTCTAAACTCATCATAACCAAAGTATTGTTTTAATAAGTCGTTCATCTTCCCGCTCCTTTCCCTTGCCATTTTACTTCGGTTTTCTCCGAAGGACAAGTTGATCCCTCTTGTGAAACATACGCACGATATGAAACAAAATCACACCAGAATAAAGTTCTTTAAAAGTCTTTTAAATGTCTTTTGGCGTATTTTCTGAATTTAAGTCCATTGACAAAGATGACTTCTCCACAGAAATAAGTTGGACAAAAAAAGAAACCAGCTATTTTTTATAACAAGCTGGTTTCTCTCTTCATCCTTTTACAGATTATTTTTTCTTTTTAGATGCTTTTTCACGAGCATTTTTCTCTAAAATTTGTTTTCTCAAGCGAATGCTTTCTGGTGTTACTTCGCAATATTCATCATCATTCAAGAATTCCAAAGATTCTTCCAACGTCAATTGTTTTGGTTTTTTGATGACAGATGTTTGGTCTTTAGTAGCAGACCGTACGTTTGTCATTTGTTTTGCTTTTGTGATGTTGACAGTCAAATCATTATCACGGCTGTTTTCTCCGATAATCATTCCTTCATATACTTCTGTACCTGGTTCTACGAAGACTGTACCGCGTTCTTCGATACTCATGATAGAATAGGTCGTTGCTTTTCCGGTATCGATCGAAACAAGCGCACCTTGGTGACGTCCACCGATTTGACCAGGAAGCATTGGCAAGTATTGATCAAAAGTATGGTTCATGATTCCGTAACCGCGTGTCATTGAAAGGAATTCAGTTGAATAACCGATCAAACCACGGGCAGGTGTCAAGAATGTCAAACGGATTTGTCCGTTTCCTGTATGGACCATATCTTGCATTTCACCTTTACGTAAGCTCAAGGATTCGATGACACTACCCATGTATTCTTCTGGTGTATCGATTTGTACGCGTTCAAACGGTTCGCATTTTACACCGTCGATTTCTTTTTCAATAACTTCTGGACGAGATACTTGCAATTCGTATCCTTCACGACGCATGTTTTCAATCAAGATAGACAAATGCAATTCTCCACGACCAGAAACAGTCCAAGCATCTGGAGAGTTTGTTGGTTCAACTCGCAAAGATACATCTGTTTGAAGTTCTGCCATCAAACGTTCTTCAATTTTACGAGCAGTTACGTATTTCCCTTCTCGACCGGCAAATGGTGAATTATTAACTAAGAAAGTCATTTGCAATGTTGGTTCGTCAATGTGAAGGATAGGTAACGCATCTTGATGATCCACAGGAGTAACTGTTTCACCGACAAAGATGTCTTCCATACCTGAGACAGCAATCAAGTCTCCAGCTTTTGCTTCTTGAATCTCTAGACGTTTTAGTCCAAAGAAACCAAATAATTTCGTTACACGGAATTTCTTAACTGTTCCGTCTAATTTAATTAATGCTACTTGGTCGCCTACTTTGATTGTTCCTCTAAATACACGTCCGATTCCGATACGACCTACATAATCGTTGTAGTCAAGTAATGAAACTTGGAATTGTAATGGTTCGTCGCTATTATCGACAGGAGCAGGAATTTTTTCAATAATCGTGTCAAAAATAGGTGCCATTGTTGGTTCTTGATCTGCTGGGTCGTCTGATAAGCTTGACGTACCATTCAGTGCAGACGCATAAATCACAGGAAAGTCTAATTGATCATCATCTGCTCCCAATTCGATGAATAGTTCAAGAACTTCATCTACAACATGCTCAGGACGAGCAGAAGGTTTGTCAATCTTGTTTACGACAACGATTGGTGTGATATGTTGTTCCAATGCTTTTTTCAATACAAAACGTGTTTGAGGCATTGTTCCTTCATACGCATCTACGACCAACACAACGCCGTCAACCATTTTCATGATCCGTTCTACTTCGCCACCAAAGTCCGCGTGTCCTGGAGTATCCATGATGTTTACGCGAATTCCTTTATAGTCTACAGCTGTGTTTTTGGCTAAAATCGTGATACCACGTTCTTTTTCTAGCGCATTTGAGTCCATCGCACGTTCTTGCAATTGCGTATGTGCGTCTAATGTATCTGATTGTTTTAATAGTTCATCAACTAATGTTGTTTTTCCGTGGTCAACGTGGGCAATAATTGCGACGTTACGGATATCGTTTCTATAATTCAATGTAACTAACTCCTTTTTTATTGGTTCTTTATGACAGGGCAAATTTTACTCGACTGCTAATTATAGCAGACTTTTTTCATGAAATATAGTAAAATGTTTTCATTTTTTCGAGAAAATTAATCTTTTGCCCGTTTTTATCATTTTTGTGAATGATTTCTACCTTTTTTCAGCCTTCTTTTTTCAAAAGGTCTGCGATTTCTGCATATGCACAAGGAGTACCTGCTAAATAGTATTCCCTTTTGTCAAATGTCAAAGGAGTGCCAAAAAGACCGCTTGTTACCATACCAAACTCTTCCAATAAAACATTCCCCGCTGCATAATCCCAAGGGCTGAGGTTCGAAATGTAAGCAATATGGTTTCCTTTCAAGATTGCGGCTAGTTCAAGCCCTGCACACCCGTACATACGTGTTCCCATGCTGCTTTCCGCAATCTCTCGGATTCCATATTTATTATGACCGAAAAGATAGCTATTCACACCAAGTAAGCCTTCTGATAAAGATTTATTTGCTGGTCTAGGCATTGGTTTATCATTTTTATAGACACCTATTCCTTTTCCACCCCAAAAAAGCTCATTTCTCATGACGTCATAAATGAAACCAAGTTTTCCAACACCGGATTCATAAACAGCGAGCATGATACAAAAATTTTCCCCTTCAATCACGAAATTCAATGTGCCATCAATAGGATCAATGATAAAGACTCTTCCATCGAGATCTGCTAGTTGATTACACCCTTCTTCTTCTGCCAATATTTTCGCCTCTGGATCATAGGAATGGATTTTTTCGATTAGAAAATTCTGGATGTTTCGGTCGACATTTGTCACTAGATCCGTTCGATTTGATTTTTGCGAGATCGTTAATGTTTGTTGAGAAGATTTGATTTTCTCACCAGCTTCTTCTAGCCAGGATTTGATATGATCAATCATCTGTTCCATTTATCTCACCCGTTCATTCTCAAAGTTTTGTTTGGATTTTTTTTTGCTTGCTGCACTGTTCGATATAAGGAGTACCCGGAAGCTTTTTCAAATTCCCGTCCCAACCGTTTTTCTTCTCCGATGGATTTGACAACTGTTTTGAACTGCTGATAGGTCTTCAAAAAAGCTTCATTGTTTATCCCTTTTTCATTCGCACGTTCCAGATCTTCCCACATCTTCATTACAATGACCATTTCATCTGTTGTCCAGTCTAAATCAAGTGGATACTGATATTCTTGCATCTTCAACTCTCCTATTTCATATTCTTCTTTAGTGTAGCATAGGAGACGGTAATAAACCAAGAAGTTGTCGTATTATTAAGTTTACATAATTAAATTATTGATAATAAAAAAGAAAAAACGCAACCGATTTCTCAGTTGCGTTTCGCCTGTATTATTCAAATCAAATATGGATTGGCAAGCCTAATGCTAATTCCGAAGCATCCATGACGATTTCGCCAAGAGATGGATGCGGATGAATCGTCAAGGCGATATCTTCAGCGTTCATTCCTGATTCGATTGCTAAAGCTAATTCAGAAACCATATCGCTTGCACCGACTCCCCCGATTTGTGCACCAATCAGCACGTTATCTTCGATCGTCGTAACTAGACGGATGAATCCTTCTGTTTTACCAAGCGATAATGCCCGACCGTTCCCTGAAAATGGGAATTTGTATGCTTTTGCTTCGATACCAGCATCTTTTGCTTCTTTGATCGTCATACCTACAGAAGCCAATTCAGGATCAGTGAAGGCTACTGCCGGCATTGCTTTATAATCTACAGCTACTTTTTTGCCAGAGATTGCTTCAGCAGCGATTTTTGCTTCATAACTGGCTTTGTGTGCTAATGCCGCCCCTGGAACGATATCACCGATGGCATAGATATTAGGTACGTTCGTACGTCCTTGTTTATCTACCGTAATCAATCCTCGTTCTCCTACTTCGACTCCTGCTTGTTCTAAGCCCATATCATCCGTATTCGGACGACGACCTACAGTGACCATCACATAATCAGCAGTAACGGATTCTTCTTTCCCGTCCACTGCATATTTCACTGTCACGCTGTCACCGTTATCGACTGCTTCTTTCGCCATTGCATTCGTTACGACTGTTACACCTTTTTTCTTGAAATCATCTTCTACTAATTTTACTAGATCTTTTTCGTAAGTTGGTAAAATTTGTGGTGAACCTTCAAGGATCGTTACTTCTGCTCCTAAGTTTGCGTACGCTCCGCCCAATTCGGCACCAATCACACCGCCACCGATGATCACAAATTTCTTAGGTACTTCTTTCAATGCTAATCCGCCAGTAGAATCTAACACACGTCCTCCGAATTTAAATCCTGGAATCTCGATTGGACGGGAACCTGTTGCGATGATTGCGTTATTGAACGAATAAGTTTGAGCTGAATCTGGATGGATGACGCGTAGTGTGTGATCATCTACGAAGAACGCTTCTCCTTCGATTGTTTCAACCTTATGTTTTTTTAATAGGAAACCAACACCAGAAGTCAACGTATGGACAACTTTGTTTTCTTTCCATTCTTGTGTTTTCGCAAAATCTAGTTTGACATTTTCACTAGTTACTCCAAACATTTCAGAATCTAGTGACTCTTGATAATGGTGTCCTGCAGCTATCAGTGCTTTTGAAGGAATACAGCCGACATTCAAACAAACACCGCCAATATACTCTCTTTCAATGATTGCTACTTTTTGTCCCATTTCAGCAGCGCGGATGGCAGCTACATAGCCACCAGGTCCCGCACCGATTACAACTGTATCTAATTCTACAGCAAAATCTCCAACTACCATTTGTTTATCATCCTTCCATCATTAATAGCTCTGGATCAGCTAAAAGACGTTTGATATTATTCATTGCTTGTTGCGCAGTTGCTCCATCTACGATACGGTGATCGAAACTTAATGACAGTTTCATCACACGACCGACAACGATTTCGCCTTCAGCATTTACGATTGGTTGTTGTGCAATCGTTCCTACACCTAAAATAGCTACTTCTGGATAGTTGATGACTGGTGTAAACCAACCGCCACCTACAGATCCGATATTGCTGATCGTAATCGTTCCATTGCGCATATCTTCTGCAGATAGTTTGCCGTCATGAGCTAATTTTGCTTTCTCATTGATTTCGTCTGCAATAGCAAACATTCCTTTGCGGTCTGCATCTTTCACATTTGGTACATATAGTCCGTGATCCGTATCAGTTGCAATACCGATATTGTAGTAATGTTTATAAACGATTTCTTGGTTTGCATCGTCGATAGATGCATTCAATACTGGGTATTTCTTAACAGTCGCTGTTAAAGCTTTCACGACATATGGCAAGAAAGTAAGTTTCGTACCATTTGCAGCAGCAACTTCTTTAAATCGTTTCCGATTATCCCATAGTTTAGACACTTCTACTTCATCATGCAATGTCACGTGTGGAGCTGTATGCTTACTGTTGACCATTGCTTTAGCAATAGCTTTACGTGTTGGTGTCATTGCTACACGTTCTTCCAAGTCTCCTAAGTTGGACTTGAATGGTTTTGCTGGTGCAGATGGTTTGCTTTCTGCTGCAGGAGCTGCTTCTTTCGGCGCTGCCGCTTCTGGCGCTTCCGATTTCGCTGGTGCACTGCTTGGACCACCTGTCAAGAAGTTTTCGATGTCCTCTTTTGTTACTCTGCCACCTTTTCCAGTTGCAGTTACTTGTGAGATATCTACATCTTTTTCGCGGGCAAATTGACGAACAGATGGCATAGCCAATACACGTTTATTTGGATCGGCAGCTTCAACGACACTTGCTGAACCTGATGTTTCTACTTTTTCTTTTGGTGCTTCAGCTGATGGCGCACTAGTTGATGGTGCACCATTGTGTCCAGGAGCATCGATTTCTACTAACACGTCCCCAACATTTGCTACTGTGCCTTCTGGGACAATCACGTTTTTAACTGTCCCGGTTACGGGTGACGGGATTTCTTCTACTGATTTGTCGTTTTGAACTTCTAATAGTGTATCATCTTCATTGATCGTATCTCCTGGTTTGACGAACCATTTGACGATTTCACCTTCTGCAATTCCTTCACCGATATCCGGTAACTTGAATTGGAAGACTCCTTCGCTTGACGATCCAGCTGATTCTGTATCAACAGTTGGTTCAGCAGCCGGGTTAGCTGGAGTTTGGGATTCTGCGGCTACACCACTGTCCCCTTCATTGTCTTCGTGTCCTGGTGCATCGATTTCTACCAATACATCCCCAACATTTGCTACTGTACCTTCTGGAACAATGACATTTTTAACCGTTCCTGTTACAGGTGAGGGGATTTCTTCTACTGATTTGTCGTTTTGAACTTCTAATAATGTATCATCTTCATTAATCGTATCTCCTGGTTTGACGAACCATTTGACGATTTCACCTTCTGCAATTCCTTCACCGATATCCGGCAATTTAAATTGATAAGCCATGACTTTGTTTCGTCCCTTCTTTTCTTAAAATTCCGCGATTTCTTTTACTTTGTCTTCGATATCTTTTGCATTTGGTAACCAAACATTTTCTGCTTGTCCAAACGGGAAGACTGTATCAGGTGCAGAAACTCGTCCGATTGGGGCTTCTAATGAAAGGATAGCGCGTTCTGAGATTTCAGAAACTACTTGCGCAGCAACACCCGCTTGTCGTTGCGCTTCTTGGACAACGACTACGCGACCTGTTTTTTCCACGGATTGAATGATCGTTTCTACATCTAATGGCGCAACTGTACGAAGATCAATGATTTCAACAGAGATATTTTCTTTTGCAAGATTGTCTGCTGCTTTGATTGCTTCACGCACCATTGCCCCGTATGTGATAACAGATACATCTGTTCCTTCACGAGTAACTGCTGCTTTGTCCAAAGGAACTTCGTAAGCTTCATCCGGCACTTCTTCTCGGAATGAGCGATATAGTTTCATGTGTTCTAGGAAAACAACTGGATCGTTACTTCTAATAGAAGAAATCAATAGTCCTTTTGCATCGTAAGGATTTGATGGGATCACTACTCGAATACCAGGAGACTGGGCAATCAAACCTTCTAAATTATCTGAATGCAGTTCTGGTGTATGAACACCGCCACCAAATGGTGAACGAATCGTGATTGGTAGATTTCTAGTACCGCTCATTCGGTATCTTGTACGAGCCATTTGAGCTACTACTTCATCCATTGCTTCGAAAATAAAACCAAAAAATTGGATTTCAGGAACTGGACGAAATCCTTCCAACGCAAGTCCGAAACTCAACCCTGCGATTCCAGATTCAGCTAAAGGAGTATCGAATACTCGGTCTTCTCCGAATTTTTCCTGCAATCCTTCAGTTGCCCGGAAAACTCCTCCGTTTTTCCCAACATCTTCACCAAAAACAACGACATTCTCGTCATTTTCTAGTTCAAGTGCTAAGGCATCGGTGATTGCTTGGATCATTGTTTTTTGTGCCATGATTATTTCGACTCCTTCGCTTCATAAATTGCAATTTGTTCTTTGATTGATTGTGGAGATACTTCGAACATGTTTTTCAAGAAATCTGAAACCTTTTGTTTTGGAACTTTGTCGGCTTCTGCGATAGCTGCTTTGATTTCTTCTTTAGTTGCTTCAATCACTTGTTCTTCTTTTTCTTCAGACCAAAGTCCTTTTTCCGTCAGATATTTACGGAAGCGGATCAATGGATCTTTTTTCTGCCATTCGTCATCTGTGTCTTTTGTACGGTAGCGGGTTGGATCGTCCCCAGATAGTGTATGTGGTCCGTAACGATAAGTTAGTGTTTCAATTAGGACTGGTCCATTTCCGCTGATTGCCCATTCCCGTGCCATTTTAGATACAGTATATACTGCAAGCGGATCCATTCCATCGACTTGAATTCCTGGAATCCCAGCTGCGACAGCTTTTTGTGCAAGTGTTTTTGCTGCGGTTTGTTTTTCACGAGGTGTAGAGATCGCATACCCATTGTTTTGGATATAAAATACAGCATTTGCATGGTAAGCACCAGCGAAATTGATTGCTTCGTAAAAATCACCTTGTGATGAACCGCCGTCACCAGTATAAGTGAAGACAACATTTTTCTTGTTGCGTTTCTTCAAACCTAATGCAACACCGGCTGCTTGTACATATTGTGCACCGATGATGATTTGTGGTGGTAGAGCTTTCAATTCTTCCGGATAAGAATTACCTGCAGCATGTCCTCTAGACCATAAAAATGCTTGTGATAAAGGTAAGCCGTGTTTTACTAATTGAGGGACATCTCGATAACCTGGAAGAAGAACATCTTCTTTATCAAATGCATACGCACTGGCCAGCTGACTTGCCTCTTGTCCGGCAGTTGGTGCAAAAAAGCCTAGGCGTCCTTGGCGGTTCAGCGCTGTGGAACGTTGGTCTAATACACGAGACCATACCATGTGAGTCATTAATTCAACGAGTTCATCATCGGATAAATCAGGTACTAAATCTTTGTTAACTACGTTTCCATCTTGATCAAGTGCTTGATATACTGGGAAATCTGCATTGACTTCATCTAGCAGTGCTTGGAAGTCGATCGGTGCTTTTTTGTTTGCCATTTGTCACACATTCCTCTCTCATCTATAAGAAAATCTCTTCATTCTGCGATTGAAACAGCGAATAAAACTGTATCACTATTTAACCGTCTTCATTAATAAATTATCATGGATTTATGAGAAATACAAGCTAAAAGCACAAATTTTCACGATGAAAGGAAATTATGCCAATCCGCATATTAACAGCATTAGTGAATATAATCACAATAAGGAAAGCGTTTTATATTTAGACTGTGTTTTTTCTATTTTCTAATCAAACTTATAATGATCTGTTTCTATTTAGAAACGCTGGTGTTATACAGTTTTGCTGCAACTATTTATTTTCTTAAGACATCGTGAACGGTTGTACAAAAAGTGCTTTTTTCCCTAATACTTTGTCTCGTCTTCTTTTTAAGAAAAAAAAGAAACAGCAGGAAATTTAAATCCCAGCTGTTATATTCTTTAATCTTTTTACCTTGTGAAATTATTCTGTTAACCACTGTTCTAAAATTTTCATCTTTGAATAAAACAACGATATGTTGGCTTCATCTAGACGACTGTAATTGATTCTGATTCCATTTATATCTTGCCCAAAAAGTAGACTTGGTGCGATTCCTAGACCCATATCTACTACTTTTTCTGCTAGTTGGGGGTCCAGCTTTTTTCCATCCCAAGTGATCCAAGCATAATAACCACCTAGAATCGAATGAAGCTTGAAAAACGATTGAGACTCCGCCCAAATACTTATCAGTTGGCTTTTTTCTTTCAATTTTTTTCTTACATCCAACATTTTCAAATCAATTGCTTCATCAAATACATTAGTGGCCGTGATTTGTGTAAGGATGTTCATCGGAAACTCCATCATTTCTTGCGCTTTAGCGAGTTGCAAGATAAAGGTCTCTGGTCCGATCAACCAACCGATTTTCGTTGTTTTTCCTAAAATCCTAGATAACGAACCGACATATAACACATTATCCGGATCAATCGTCCGTATAGGAAGAACTTCATCTTGCTTTAGAAATGAAAGGTCCGTAAATACATCGTCTTCAATAATCGGAAGCCGATACTGCCGACACAATTCTACTAGCTTTTCTCGTCGCTTTTGGCTCATCACTTTCCCTGTAGGGTTTTGAAAATTGGGGTTGATAAGCACTGCTTTCAATTTATTTTTATGGATCGATTCTTTCAGTTTTTCTAAGTCGATCCCTTCTTCATCCATCGGTATCCCAAATAAACGCGTTCCTGAAGCTTTGAAAAGAGGTAATCGGTAAAAAAAAGAAGGTGACTCTACAGCTATCCCCTCTCCAGCAGAAAGAATCGTTTGTAAGATCAAAAAGATTGCTTGCTGGCCACCACCAGTCACCAGAAGCTGGTTTAGGGAAAAGGTCAGTTCAAATTTACTTTCCAAATACCGTTTGATTTTGTTACGTAACGGAGTATAGCCTAAAAGATCCATTTCTTTTTCTTCCGCTAAGATTTCTTCAAGAGAATAAGAAGGAAACTCAAAATTCGGCAAAAGCTCATTTGGCATCTCACTCGCATATAAGTCAAGGAACAATGTTTTTTGGCTCTGCTTTGCTTCTTTTATTTTTTGTTCATACCAATCCGTCTGTTCATAGCGAGGTGAGATCATTTGTCGCCAATCGATTCTTGGAACGGCGAATTTCCCCCATTCAGTCTGATTGACGAACCAACCGCTACCACGTTTACTTGTTAATACGCCAAGCTCTCTAAGTTCTTCCAATGCATGAACAACGGTGGAACGATTTACACCAAAAAATTGCCCTAGTTTTCGTTCCGATTCAAGTTGATCTCCAGGATTGATTCTTCCACTTTCGATTTCTCTCATGATCTGTTCCATGATTTGACGATAAATCGGTCCTTGTTTCTTCTCTACTTTTTCCCACATAGTCCTCTCTTTTCTGTTGTCCATTCTTTCTATTGATTTTACCGAATTTACGAGAAAAAAGAAAAGCTTTTTTTGCAAAACATAAAAAACGGAAGGTTCTGTTATGAACCTTCCGCTGATATTTTGCTCATTATTTAGATCGTATCTCCGTTAAAAATCGAATTTTTCACGATGACATAATCAACTTTCCGAATGGCTTCCAGATCTCTTCCTCCAGCATACGAAATAGATGATTGAAGGTCTTGTTGCATTTCCACTAGTGTATCTTTCAAAGATCCTTTATGCTGGATCCAGATTTTCTTTCCTTCAACATTTCGTTTTTCACCTTTTTGGAATTCTGAAGCAGAACCAAAGTATTCTTTATATACAATTCCGTTTTCGACTTTTGTTTCGCCAGGAGATTCCTCGTGACCGGCAAACAATGAGCCAATCATAACCATTGTCGCTCCAAAACGGACAGATTTTGCAATATCGCCATGTGTTCTGATCCCACCGTCAGCGATGATCGGCTTGCGAGCTGCTTTCGCACACCATCTAAGAGCGGCCAGTTGCCAGCCTCCAGTTCCAAAGCCTGTCTTGATTTTTGTAATACATACTTTTCCTGGACCAATCCCGACTTTTGTTGCATCTGCGCCCGCATTTTCCAATTCACGGACGGCTTCCGGTGTACCAACATTCCCGGCAATCACAAAAGTTTCAGGCAAATATTTTTTAATATGCTGAATCATATCAATAACTGAGTTAGCATGTCCATGCGCGATGTCGATAGTGATATAATCAGGATTTAGCGATTCTTCTGCCAACTTCTCTATAAAGGAATATTCCTCTTTCTTGACGCCAACACTGATCGAGGTAATCAATCCGCGCTTTTTCATTTTTTTGATAAACGGAATTCGAGCTGCTTCATCAAACCGATGCATGATATAGAAATAACCATTTTCCGCTAAGAATTCTGCAATCGTTTCATCAATAATCGTCTGCATGTTGGCAGGCACTACTGGCATTTTGAATGTATGTTTGCCTAATGTGACCGTTGTATCACATTCAGAACGGCTATTTACGATACATTTATTAGGAATTAATTGAATATCTTCGTAATCAAATACTTTCATTACATTATCCTCCTGATGTTCACATCCAGCAAAACACGAACATTATTAATTTAATCAAGGCTTTTTTTAGCGCCCTATGTAATTTAACTCAATTAAGCGAAAAAATCAAGAGCAAAAAGAGAATTTATACGAATGGTAAAAAAACATACATTATTTTTAGTCTAAACAAACGAAGCAATGAATGTTCGCTTTTAGCGAAAAAAAGACTGTGACAAATGTCTTGTCACAGTCTTTTTTCTGAATAAACGGTGTTCTCCTACGCTGTCCGTTTTTTCTTGTTATACAAGTCTAATACAACGGCTAAAAGCAAGATCAACCCTTTGATTGCCTGCTGCCAATCTACCCCGACGCCTAAAATCGACATGCCATTGTTCAATACACCCATGACCAAGCCACCGACAATCGCACCCATAATCGTTCCGATGCCGCCGGATGTTGAAGCACCGCCAAAATATACTGCCGCCATCGCATCTAGTTCCATCGAAGTACCCGCTTGAGGTGTCGCCGCATTTAACCGAGCAGCTAAAACTAATCCAGCTAAAGCTGCCATGACTCCCATGTTGACGAAAACCCAGAACGTGATCCGCTTTGTTTTGATTCCTGATAATTCAGCCGCTTTTCGATTTCCGCCCGTCGCATAAATCTGGCGACCTGCTACTGTTTTATTTGTCAAAAAACCATATGCTGCGACGATCAAACCGAGAATGATCAAAATGATCGGATATCCTTGATAAGAGGCAAAGATGTAAGTTATCCCTAGTACAACGACTGCTGTAAATACCGCCTTTACCAAGAAAGCTGCTGGAGATTCCACTTCAAATAAATGATTTTTCCGACGATTTCTTGTTCGCCATTGTCCAACAACTAACACGATGGTGATGATCATTCCTAAAATCAATGTCAAGAAGTGAAGGTTGCTTCCTTTGCTTAAGTCTGGTAAATAACCCGTAGACATTTTTTGGAAAACAGCTGGAAAAGGTGCTAGAGATTGACCGCCTAGAACAACTTGTGTCAGTCCACGAAACATCAGCAATCCTGCTAAAGTCACGATAAACGCCGGTATCCCAGCATAAGCTACCCAAAAACCTTGCCATGCGCCGATCAGCCCGCCTACTGCAAGACAAGCGATGACTGTCACCCACGGGTTCATTTGGCGATTGACCATCATCATGCCCGCAATTGCACCAACAAACGCCATCACTGACCCTACCGACAAATCCACATGACCTAAGAGCACAACTAATAACATCCCTGCAGCTAGTACTAATATATGACTATTTTGCAAAACAAGGTTAGTTATATTCAACGGACGCCAGAAAATACCATCCGTCATCAATTGAAACGCAATAAGTAGTCCCGCTAAAATGATCACCATGCTGTAGCGACCAAAAAGATCAGCTGCTCTACTTTTCAAATTTAGTTTTTTCTCTTTTTTATCCGTAAGATTTTTTGCTTGTTCCAACTTAACCCACCTCTTCTTTCGTCATTAATTTCATCAAGACTTCCTGATCTGCCTCTTCTCGCGAGACTTCTCCTGTAATACGTCCTTCGTTCATCGTATAGATTCGATCACACATTCCTAAGATTTCAGGAAGTTCAGAAGAGATAAGACAGACAGCTTTGCCATTTGCTGCCATTTCTTCGATAATCGTGTAGATCTCATATTTTGCCCCAACGTCTATCCCACGGGTTGGCTCATCTAAAAAAAGAATATCGGGTTGTGTCATCAGCCACTTGGATAAAACGACTTTTTGTTGATTCCCACCACTAAGACTACTGACAATTTGATGGATGGAGTTTGTTTTTATACGCATCTTTTTCCGGAAATTTTCTGCCTCAGTTACTTCTTTTTCTTTATCTAATACTCCTTTTTGACTTATTTTATCCAAACTGCTCAGCGTCACGTTTTCCCGAATATCCATCAGCAGATTCAGTCCTAAAGATTTTCGATCCTCCGAGACATAAGCGAGTCCGTTTGCAATGGCTGAAGGAACGGTCTTAACTGATATCTCTGTCCCTTCCTTTAATATACGTCCGGATATCTTGCTTCCATAAGAATGTCCAAATAGACTCATAGCGAATTCAGTTCTGCCCGCTCCCATCAGCCCAGCTATTCCTACAATCTCTCCTTTTTTCAAATGCAAGTTGATATGGTCGTTTATGATTCGCTCATGATCAAGAGGGTGATAGACCGTCCAGTCTTCTACTTTAAAATAAACTTCTCCAATATCCGGTTTTCTTTCAGGATAACGATCAACTAAATCTCTGCCCACCATCCCGCGAATAATATGCTCTTCGCTGATCATTTCATTTTCTAGCGTCTCAATCGTCTGTCCATCCCGTAAAATGGTGATTCGATCTGCGATATCCACGATTTCATTCAGCTTATGTGAAATAATGATGGAGGTTACACCTTGCTCTTTCAATTCTCGTATCAATCTCAGCAAATTCGCGCTTTCTTCTTCATTCAATGCAGCGGTAGGCTCATCCAAAATCAACAGACGGACGGATTTTGATAATGCTTTAGCTATTTCAACTAGTTGCTGTTGCCCTACGCCGATCTGGGATACTAGAAGATTCGGGTCGATAGACAAACCGACTTTATTCAGCAATTCATACGTTTTCTTTTCTGTCAGTTCCCAATCAATCACGCCTCTTTCTGCTTGTTCATTTCCGAGAAAAATATTCTCTTTTATTGAAAGATAAGGACTTAGTGCTAATTCTTGATGAATGATGACGATGCCTTTTTCTTCACTATCTTTCAAATCTTTGAATTGACACAGCTTTCCATCATAAAAGATTTCCCCGTCATAGGAGCCATACGGATACAAGCCGCTCAAGACATTCATCAATGTTGATTTTCCCGCTCCGTTTTCTCCACACAATGCATGGATTTCCCCACGTTCAATCATCAGATTCACACAATCTAACGCTCGGATTCCAGAAAATTTTTTGGTGATATCTGCCATTTTTAAAATACAATCCGCCATAATTCTTATCCTCTCTCTGACTTAGATCTCTTTAGTTCCTTGTTTGGTTCCTCTTAATTTTTCAGATCGGATTCTTTATAATAATCTGTGTCGATCAGCTCTGCTTGATAATTATCTTTATCGACAGATACTGTATTTGCTAAATACGTAGGAACAGTTTTCACCCCATTATCATAAGTTTCAGTATCATTGACCGGAACCTCTTCTCCATCACTGATTGCTTTGATCATTTCAATCGTATTTTTTGCTAAGATACGTGTGTCTTTAAAGATCGTTTGTGTTTGTTCCCCGGCAATGATCGATTTGACGCCAGCAACTGTCGCATCTTGTCCAGTAATCACAGGTAAAGGTTTACTTTCACTCCCATACCCCACGCCTTTTAATGACGAAATGATCCCTAAACTTATTGGGTCATATGGCGACAAAACAGCATCCAATGTTTGGTCAGTATAATTTGCGCTTAACAGATTATCCATCCTTGCTTGCGCCGTAGAACCATCCCAGCGAAGCGTAGCGATTTGACTGAAACTCGTCTGTCCAGATGGCACGACCAACTGACCGTTGTCCATATATGGTTGTAAAACAGACATCACTCCGTTGTAATTAATTAGTGCATTGTTGTCGTCAGGCGAGCCACCAAATAATTCAATCGTGAATGGCCCTTTTCCTTCTTTCAATCCTAAGTGCTCCTCAATATAAGCTGCTTGCGATACACCTACTCCAAAATTATCAAAAGTCGCGTAGTAATCGACATTTTCTGAATTCATCAGTAAACGATCATAGGCAATCACCTTGATATCTGCTTCTTTTGCTTTAGCTAACACATCAGTTAAAGCCGAACCATCGATAGAAGCAATCACAAGTGTATCTACCCCTTTTGTAATCATATTTTCGATTTGTGCTACTTGATTTTCTACTTTATCTTCTCCATATTGAAGATCTGTTTTATAACCCAGTTTTTCTAATTCCGAGACCATGTTGTTCCCATCAGCGATCCATCTTTCTGCTGATTTGGTCGGCATAGCGATTCCTACATACCCCGTACTATCATCTGCAGATCCTGAATTGCCACACGCACTTAATAGAATGCTTGCGGTCAAAATAGCGATACTCCCAAGAATCTTTCTAAATTTGTTTTTCATTTTTTATCCCCCATTCCGATTGATACACCGAGTATAGCTAATAAAGAAAGCGTTAACATTGATTTTTTTATGGGATTTACTTTAAATTTTTTAGGTGTACTTTTTTTGTCTTGGATTTTTTTAAGTTTCTTGGATTTTTTTCGATTGATTCCTTTTGACTTTGATTTTCCCTTTTATCTGATAAGATAGTACTAACAAATCCAGATGGAGTGATCTAAAGTGAAACGTGTTTTATTTTTTTTAGCTCTTATTGTAATCGCTTACCAAATGATAGGGTGTACACCTAGTACAAAGGAAGCACCTGACCCACTAGTCGTTGGTTTTTCGCAATCAGGAACGGAGAGTAGCTGGCGGAAAAAGCATACTGAATCAATTATCACTGCGCTTGAAAAAGAAGATTACCAAGTTCTCTACCGAAATGGTTACATGAATCAGGAACGGCAAATCCAAGATATACGGACGTTCATTGCCTATAAAGTAGATATGATCATTTTTACTCCTTTGCAAGAATCCGGGTGGGACTCTGTATTAAAAGAAGCCAAGCGAGCAGGGATCCCTGTCATACTTGTCGACAGACATATTCAAACGAATGATCCCGAGCTTTTCGTCACCCACATCGGTCCCAGTTTCAAAGCAGAAGGAAATCGGGCGGGTTTATTTGTCAGCAATCACTTCACAAATTCAAAGAAACAGGAAATCAGAATCCTAGAACTTGCTGGTTCAGAGAACTCCACACCGACCAAGCTACGCTCCGAAGGATTTTTGGAATCAATCAATCGTAAACCAACCCTAAAAAAAGATGGAACCATCGACCATAAACCTCCAATGACTATTGTTCACCGAATTGTCGGTGATTTTATTCGGATGAAAGGAAAAGACCAGATGAAACGATATTTAGAAACAAATGATTTATCCGAAATCGATGTATTATACAGCCATAGTGATGAAATGACTCACGGTGCTTTAGCTGCGATAAAAGAAACATCAATCAAACCTGGAGAAGATTTGATCATTGTAACGATTGATGGACAAGAAGATATGATCGAGAAGCTACGCTCAGGAATCGTCAATTGCGTAGTCGAGTGTAAACCTGATGTCGGCTGGTATGTAGCCAATACCGTTACTCGTTATTTTGGAAATCTTCAAACAGGAAAAACATTACCTAAAGATATTTTTATTTCCGAGACTGTCTTTTCCCAGCAGAATATAGCTAACATCCCAACCAGAAATTATTGACTGGAGAAGTATCATGACCAAAAATTTAAGCATAAAACAGATTTTTGCCCAAGCAAACAAAGCCATGCTTCTATTTGCTGTTATCCCTTTGCTACTGAGCATACTGTTATATTCGCAACAGCTTTTGATTTATCAACAGACGATCGCAAATATCCAAAAAGCAGATGCAATTGCTTTGAAGGTTGATCAAAAAGTTTTGGAAAGTATGTGGGACTTGATTTCTGGCCAAGTAACCGTAGATGAGTTCAATGAGGAAAATATCCTAGAAGAACTTAGGAATGATATTCGAGAGATCAAAAATAATACAAATACACTTAAAGAAATTAGTACGTTAGATGTATCGTTACGTACGATCGATACATTGGAGGATTATCAAGCTGAGCTCATTCATCATATCTTGGCAGAAGATTTTATGGATACCAATGAACAGATCATCAATCAGGTCGATTCTGTCACTCAACTACTGTCAGATATTTTACAGGATTTTGTTCGTGTGGAAATCGACTTAGCAAGTCAAAAAAATACGACGCTTGTCCGCTCGCTCATTTTATTAACGATAGTCGAATTGGGGGTTCTTAGTACTATTTTTTTCTATGCGAAAAAGAATCGCCGCTTTTTAGAGCAGAAGGTCCAAGAGCCGATCAATCAGCTGATCACAATGTCCGAACAGCTTTCTTCAGGAAATCTTGGATTTCGTTTAAACATGCCAGAAACACAAGAACTACAGACACTTACCGCTAGTATGAACAAAATGGCGGAAGATCTAAACCAGTCTTTACGGGAGAACGCTTTGAAACAATACCATTTAGCACAAAGTGAAGTTCGTGTATTGCAAGCTCAGATCACTCCTCATTTTATTTATAACAGTTTGGATGCCATCATTTCTTTGATCGAACAAGACTGCTTTGAAGAAGCTCTGACTATGACCCATGCACTTTCCGGCTTTTTTCGTACGTCTTTAAGCAAAGGACAAGACTGGATTCCTCTTGAAAAAGAAATCAGCCATATCAATGATTATCTGGTCATTTTAAAAATAAGATACGGACATATGCTTGACTATAAGATTGATATACCAGAAACACTTTTTCCTGTTTCTATTTTAAAGATGATCTTGCAACCATTGATCGAAAATGCTGTGTACCATGGAACAAAGTACGTTCGTCACAAAGGATTTATTCGTATTACTGCATGCAAAATCGACGAAATGATCCAATTCAAAGTCATAGACAACGGTATTGGCATTCCTGTAGAAAAACTAGCAGAAATACGTAAAGAGTTAGCCAAAGGGATCGATTCAGATTTCAGTATCGGCTACGGGCTTTACAACGTAAACAAGCGTCTCCTTCTCTATTACGGAAATAATCAAAAACCTATCACGATTGACAGCAAATACCGAGAAGGGACAACTGTCACACTGACGATTCCTATATCTCCCAAAACAATTGGAGGAAACAAACATGTATAAAGTTTTTATCATTGAAGACGAATACCTCATTCGCAATAACTTGCGGGAACAAATAACTGCCCTTGGTTCTTATTATCCAATCACTTATGTCGGGGAAGCTGGAGATGGTGAGATGGCACTGTCTTCGATTATCGACTTACAGCCCGATATCATTCTGACTGATATCCAAATGCCATTCATGGACGGTTTGACTTTTTCAAAAGAAGCAAGGAAACTGCTTCCTTGGACTCGCCTCATATTTATTAGCGGATTCGACGATTTCGATTATATGAAAGGGGCAATCCAAGTACAGGCAGATGATTATCTACTTAAACCAATTAAAAGCAACGAATTGAAACAAGCAATAGAAAAAGCAGTGACTGCGTTAGACTTGCAGCAAAAAGAAACGCACCCTTCTTCTGATCTTGTTTTCGAATTGAAAAAAAATCATTTCTTGAACGGTTTGTTCAAAGGCTCACTTACGATCAGTGAAACATTGAAACTTGCTGAATCTTTCAATCGCTCTTTAGCAGGGAAAAAAATGACCGTATTATTAGCAGCAAACCAAGTCAGTACAGACTTTGAAGATTACGCTCATCTCAGTGATTATTTGAAGTTTTTATTTAGGGAGAATCAACAAGTGATTTTTTCTGCTGTTTCCTCTCGATTCATCAAATTTTTAATAGTTGATCCTCTTGAAGAAAATGTGATCGAGACCAGTTATCAGGTAGCCCAAACGTTGGTCCATGAATTAGAGAAGGGACAAAAAAATAATTTTTCAGTCGCCATCGGTCCTGTCGCAGAAAGAATCAGCGAATTACCTGCATCTTTTGAGATCACGCAGATGATACTTGAAACTGCCAGTTCCCTTAAAGATCAAATTATCAGCTATGAGGATTTGATTAAAGAAGCAAAACTTCCAGTTGATTCTGTCTTTTACTTTGATCTCTCACTTGATTTGTCTTCATTATCGAAAAACGAAGTATCTAAGTACATCGAACACTTGACGAAACCACAAGGCACACCAATCCGAACACGATTATATCGTTTATTTGTCTTGACTAAGCTACTCCAGCATGTCCGCCTGAAAGAAAAGGAAATCCCGCAAGAAATGGTTCATTGCACATCCACTAGCCAACGCTTAGCAATCAGCGCCGACGACTCGCTTTACCGTTCGACTGTTTATATGTTCATTTCTTTCTTAACTGCTCTGCCCTCACAGCCTTCAAGGAACAAATATCAGCCAATTTTGAACCATGCATTGGATTTTATCAAAGAAAATTTTACCGATCCAGATATGTCCTTAACTTGGGTCGCTCAACAAGTTGCATTAAGCCCCTCTCATTTCAGTACGATTTTTTCTCAATCGTTTAACCAAACATTCATCGATTATCTGACAGAACAAAGAATCGAATTAGCAAAAAAATTATTGCAGCAATCAGACTATCGTATCTCAGATATTGCTTTTGAGATTGGTTATAATGACCCTAACTATTTCAGTTATTTATTTAAGAAAAAACAAGGGATTTCCCCAAAAGAATATCGGACACAGCTTTTCCTTGAAAACAAAAATAAATAATAAATAAAATCCGTATAGCGATACTCTTTCCCGTTGGCAATAAAAAAAAGGCGGAATATCTCGAAGCTGAAAATAGCTTTCAAGATATTCCGCCTTTTTAATTGATCGCAACGTTCACCTGCTTATGACAACTTTTAAGGTAAAATGTTTCCAGCAGCACGGTACAATTCGTACCAATCTTCCCGAGACATATTAATTTCTGATGCTTGAGCGATTTCCTTGATTCGCCCTACGTTCATCGTACCGGCGATTACTTGCATATTGGCTGGATGGCGCAAAATCCAAGCAGAAGACAAGCCAGTTGGTGTCGTTTGATATTTAGCTGCTAGTTCTTCTAATGTTTGGTTTAATTCAGGGAATTTTTCGTTCCCGATAAATACACCTTCAAAAAATCCATACTGGTATGGCGACCACGCTTGGATCGTCATATCATGCAAACGGGAATAATCAAGTACACTACCATCATGGTCGATACTTGCTTCATCTGTCATATTGACATGAATCCCTTGATCGATCATTCCAGTATGTTTCAAGCCAAATTGCAGCTGATTAGCTACTAATGGTTGACGAACATATTTTTTCAGCAATTCGATTTGCATTGGTTTTTGATTGCTGACACCAAAATAACGGACTTTACCTGATCGTTCCAATTCATCAAACGCTTCAGCTACCTCTTCTGGTTCCACCAATGTATCTGGACGATGAAGAAGTAAAGCATCCACATAATCCATTTTCAGACGGGTCAAACTTTTTTCCACAGATTCAATGATATGTTTTTTAGAAAAATCAAACATCACACCTGGAACGATTCCACATTTTGTTTGAATAAAAAGATCTTCTCGTTTGATTGATGTTTTTGCTAGAGCATCTGCAAAGATTTCTTCACATTCACCGTTCCCATAAATATCTGCATGGTCAAAAAAATCAATGCCGTTTTCATAAGCTGTCTCAATCACTTTTACTGGATCTTCCGCATTGTTGATACGCATACAGCCTAAGATCACTGCAGCTGCTTTCTGATCAGAAGTACCTAATTGAATTTTTTTCATCTGAACTCCTCCTTATTTATATACACAACAAAAGTGTACCACACTCTTTATGAAAAGGCTTCACTAAAATCGGCGCTTCCGACTATATTTGTTGTATTTTTTTATAAATGGAAGCAGCTGATTTACTTCACGACCAGTTCGCTATTGGCAGCTTTTTCTCCAATATCTGTACGATAAAATGTTCCATCTGTCGTTTTATCCATTAACGCGGTGTAGATTTTTTCCTGTGCTTCTTTGATCGTCTCACCGTATGCTTCTACTAGATAGAGGCGTCCTCCTGTTCCAACTAGTTTGCCGTTATTTGAGGAAACTCCAGCATAGTAAACAGAAAGCTCTTCTTCCAGAAAATCTGGTAGAACCATTCCTGTCTCATATTCTTCGGGGTAACCGGCAGCTGCCACCACAACGCCTACATTGTATCCTTCTTGCTGCCACTTTAACTCTACTGCACGATTCTCTAATAAATCATCGATTACTTGTGCAAAGTCACTCTTCAACCGAGAAAGAACGACTTGCGTTTCAGGATCACCGAAACGCGCATTGAATTCGATCACTTTTGGTCCTTCCTTCGTAGCAATCAAACCCGCATATAAAACACCCGTGAAAGAGCGTCCTAGTTCTTTCATTCCCAAAGCCGCTGGTTTTAAAACTTCTTCCACAGCTTTTTCAATCATCTTTTTTGGAATTTGCGGTACTGGTGAATAAGCACCCATCCCGCCTGTATTTGGCCCTTTATCGTTATCAAATGCCCGCTTATGATCTTGCGAAATGACCATCGGATACACCTTGGTATCACGGACAAACGCCAAAAGGGAGAATTCTTCTCCTGCCAAAAACTCTTCTACGACGATTTTTTTGCTACTGTTCCCAAATCGATGCTGGTTCAACATTTGTTCTGCCGCATCCAGCGCTTCTTTCACTGTTGTAGCCACGACTACACCTTTTCCAGCTGCTAAGCCATCCGCTTTCACTACGATTGGCGCACCGTTTTCTTTGATATACGCTGCTGCTTTTTCGTAACATTCAAAACTTCTGGATTTAGCTGTCGGGATCTGATACGTCTCCATCAATTGTTTAGCAAAACTTTTCGAACCTTCGATCAGAGCTGCTGCTTTTGTCGGACCGAAGATTTTCAATCCTTCCGCCATAAAATCATCGACGATCCCATTTAATAAAGGAACTTCAGGACCAACGATACTCCAATCAATCGCCTCATTCTTAACAAAATGAATTAATGCTGAATGATCTTGTTCACTGATAGCGACACAATTGATGCCATCCTTTGTCATTCCAGGATTTCCTGGCGCACAATACACAGTATCCACCTTCGGACTGTCTAAAAGTTTTTTACTTATTGCATGTTCACGACCACCTGCACCGATCACCAAAATGTTCATTTATCCGACTCCTCTCTAATGTCTAAAATGCCGAACATCAGTAAAGACCATTGCTAGATCGTATTTATTCGCCATATCAATAGAATCTTGGTCTTTGATACTTCCACCTGGCTGAATGATTGCTTTTATACCATGTTTGGCTGCATATTCAACTGAATCATCCATTGGGAAATAAGCATCGCTAGCTAAAACTGCACCTTCCATTTTCTCTTGCGCTTGTTCAATCGCAATTTTTACTGAACCGACTCGATTCATCTGCCCGGCTCCGATTCCTACTGTCTGACGTTCGTTTGCCAGTACGATCGCATTAGATTTCACATGTTTGACAGCTTTCCAAGCAAACGCTAATGCTTTTGCTTCTGCTGGAGTCGGCTTACGTTTTGTCACGACTTTCCATTCTTCTTCGTTTTCCATTGCCAGATCTTGATCTTGTACAAGAAGTCCACCTAAGACTGAGACCGTTTCTTCTCGATTTTGATTTTCTTCTTGCGCAAAGTCTACTGTCAGTAATCGGATGTTTTTCTTTTTTTGCAGTAATTCCAAAGCTTCTTTTGTATAAGAAGGGGCAATGATGATTTCTAGAAACAGCTTATGCATCTGTTCTGCTGTTGGCAGATCTACTTCTCGATTCAAAACGATGATCCCACCAAAGATTGAAACAGGATCTGCTTCATATGCTGCTTCCCACGCTTCTAAAATCGTAGATGCTGTCCCAATACCACAAGGATTCATGTGTTTCAAGGCGACTACCGTTGGTTCGTCATATTCCTTCATGATCCGTAACGCAGCATCTGCATCTCGGATATTATTATAAGAAAGTTCTTTCCCATGGAGTTGTTTTGCTGCTGCAATCGAATATTTTTCCAAAAGAGCGGACTGATAAAAGGCAGCGGCTTGATGGCTATTTTCACCGTAACGAAGCGTTTGTTTTCGTTCATACGTAAGTGTCAATTTTTCCGGTTCTTTTTCTTCCACCCAATCCGTCAAGTATTGAGCGATCAGTGCATCATATGCAGCAGTATGACGAAAGACTTTTGCCGCTAGTTTTTGTCTGAAAGAAAGTGAAGTATGCCCATACTGACGTAATTCTGAAAGTACTTCTTCATAGTCAGATGGATCAACAACAGCGGTGACAAATTCATGGTTTTTTGCTGCACTACGGAGCATACTAGGACCACCGATATCAATGTTTTCAATAACTTCTGCTATTTCGACATCTGGTTTCATAATCGTTTCTTTGAAAGGATATAAATTGACACAAACAAAGTCGATTGGTTGGATATTTTCCGTTTCCATTGCCTCCATATGGCTAGAGAGATCGCGTCTTCCTAAAAGACCACCATGGATTTTAGGATGAAGTGTTTTGACACGGCCATCCATCATTTCAGGAAACCCTGTCACTTCTTCGATCGAAAGCGTTTTGATCCCAGCTTGATCCAACGCATGCTTTGTTCCTCCTGTTGAAATGATTTCTACTCCTTGTTCAACCAAACCTTGGGCAAATGCTACAATCCCAGTTTTATCTGATACACTGATCAATGCTCTTGTCATTTCAGATAGCCTCCATTTTCAATAATTTCACTAATCACTTCTGGATAGATCCGATGCTCTACTCTATGGATTTTTTCTTCTAAAGAATCGAACGTGTCCTCCTGTTCGATCCTCACTTTTTCCTGCCGGATGATTGGTCCAGTATCTACACCTTGGTCGATATAATGAATTGTGACACCCGTTTCTTTTACTCCAGCTTCAAATGCATCACGAATGCCATGCAAACCAGGGAATGCAGGTAAAAGAGATGGATGGATATTGATGATTCTTTTATCATAATTTTCCAGCAATACTGGTCCAATGATTCGCATGTATCCAGCTAATACGATCAAATCGATCTTTTTTTCTTTCAATTTATACAAAATCGCTTCTTCATACTCTTTTTTGGAGTCAAATTCTTTAGGTGAAAAACAATCTGCCGGTACATCCAATGCGACTGCACGTTTCAAAACATATGCTGCAGGCTGATCACAAAACAACCAGTCAATCGAAGCTTCCAATCCTTTTTTCGATAAATAATCGGCTAGCGCTTGAAAGTTGCTTCCGTTTCCAGAAGCAAAAACAGCGATCCTCATCGTTCTTCTCCTGTAAATACCACACGATGTTTTTCTTTGGCGATCACTTTTCCGATTTCATAAACTTTTTCGCCAGCTTGCTCAATCTCGTGTACGATTTCTTTTACTTTTGCTTCCTCGACTGCTAAGACCATCCCAATGCCCATATTGAATATTTCATACATCTCCATCATAGGAATCTCACCATATTTTTGTAAACAGCCGAAGATCGGAAGGATCGGCCATGTGCCAAGTTTGATTTCAGCAGCCATAGATTCTGGCAACATTCGCGGGATATTTTCTACAAACCCTCCACCGGTGATATGTGCAGCTCCTTTGATTTTCTTTTCTTTGATCAAGGGAAGCAAGGCAGAAACATAGATTTTCGTTGGTTCAAGTAATACTTCGCCAAGTGTTTTTTTCAATTCTGGCAGGTTTGATGATAAAGAAAGATGCTGCTGCTCAAAGAAAATTTTGCGAACAAGAGAGTACCCATTTGAATGGATTCCGCTAGATGCTATTCCAAGCAACACGTCTCCTGGGTTGATTGTTTCTCCTGTCAATAATTGAGATTTTTCAGCTATCCCTACAGCAAATCCGGCTAGATCATAATCATTTCCTGAGTACATACCGGGCATTTCAGCTGTCTCGCCGCCGATCAGTGCCATATTTCCTTGAACACACCCATCTGCTACACCTTTTACTACATTTTCTAAACGTGTCGGATCATTTTTCCCCGTTGCTAAATAGTCTAAGAAATACAACGGCTCTGCGCCTTGTGCTAAGATATCATTGACACACATCGCTACGCAGTCGATTCCGATCGTGTCGTGTTTGTCTGCTTCGATTGCCACTGCTAATTTCGTCCCTACACCATCGGTCCCCGAAACAAGGACTGGCTCTTTTAATTGAAAGACCGATAAATCGAAACAGCCGCCGAATCCTCCTATAGCGCCCATCACACCTAATCGTTCCGTTTTTTTGACATGCTTCTTGATCCGTTCTACTACTTCATATCCAGCTTCGACATCTACGCCAGCTTTTGCGTATGCATTTGCCATTGGCTTCATATGCTCCCTTCTTGATCTGCTTTTAAAAGAACGATACTTTTTCTTTTAGTGATTCCTGATATTTTTCTTCATAGTCATATAACGGCGTCGGATAATCTCCGTTGAAATAAGCCATACACAATCCTGAATACGGAGCATCTTTTTCCAGACCGATCGATTCGATCAGACCCTCTTCACTTAAAAAACCTAAAGAATCGGCACCGATACATTCTTTGATTTCATCAATCGTGTGATTGGCCGCAATGAGTTCTTTACGCGTTTGAATATCAATCCCATAAAAACACGGATATTTCAAAGGAGGAGAAGCAATCCTCACATGTACTTCTTTTGCTCCTGCTTCTTTCAAAAGATGGACGATCCGTCTGCTTGTCGTGCCCCGAACGATCGAATCATCAACCATGATCACCTTTTTCCCTTCCACTACCCCGCGTACAGCAGATAATTTCATTCGGACGCCTTGCTCTCTTAGTTCTGGCGTCGGCTGGATAAATGTTCGGGCAATGTATTGATTTTTTACTAATCCAATTTCGTAAGGGATACCGCTAGCTTCTGCATAACCGCTTGCGGCTGACAAAGAAGAATTAGGTACACCAACGACCATGTCTGCTTTTACTGGCGATTCTTTTGCTAAATTCCGTCCCATGTTTTTCCGTGCAGTATGCACATTGATCCCTGCGATATTTGAATCCGGTCTGGCAAAATAGATATATTCCATCGAACAAATAGAAAGCTGCGTGTCCTTCGTAAAGCAATCAATCTGGATTCCTTTGTCATTGATGATCACTATCTCACCAGGCTGGACATCTCTTATAAAACGTGCCCCAATAACTTCTAATGCACAAGTTTCCGAGGCAATCACATATGCTCCGTTTTTCATTTGTCCGATTGCTAATGGACGAAAACCATTCGGGTCCAAAGCGGCAATCATTGCCGTTTCTGTCATTAATAAATAGGCAAAGCCACCTTTGACTTCATTTAAAGCACTTTTCAATTTATTTAAAAAATCTGTTTCTTCACTTCGTCGGATCAAATGCATCAATATCTCCGTATCGGAGTTGGAATGGAAGATCGCCCCATTTCCCTCTAACTCTTTTCTAAGGGAACGAGCATTGATCAAGTTACCATTATGCGCTAAGCCGATCGACTGATCATGAAATTTGAATAGAAAAGGCTGAATATTGTCCACACTTCCATTGCCTGCTGTTGCATAACGTACATGTCCGATTGCAGCTTCTCCTGTTAACTGCTGCAATTTTCTTTGATCTTTGAATACCTCAGAAAGTAGACCCAGATCTCGATGACCCATGAGTTTTCCTCGATCATTGGACACGATACCCGCACCTTCTTGTCCTCGATGCTGAAGACTATGGAGCCCGAAGTATGCCACACTAGCGGCGTCTGGATGACCCCAAACACCGAAGATTCCGCATTCTTCATTTAAACTCTTCACTTCATAAGACATACGATTGCATCCTCCCAGCACTTTCTTGCTACTGCTGTTTCTATTTTGATTTGACCGTCAGTTGCTGAAATTTCGATTATCGCTTCATCCGTCACCTTACCTACTAAAAAAGCAGCATCTCCCATCATTTCTTCGAATCGTGTCTGGTTTTCCGGTGCAACTGTCAATACAAATCTTGATTGAGTTTCTGCAAATAATTGAGCAGAGGGCAAGCCAAACTGCACAGATAAACCTAACTGATATTTGAAAGCTGATTCTGCCAGTGCAATTGCCAAGCCACCTTCTGAACAGTCATGGGCACTTTCAATCAATCCGTTTTGGATGGCTGACAATACTAACTCCTGGTTTTTCTTTTCAACGGCTAGATCAAAGTTTCGAATCACCCCTTCGATTCTTCCAAGCTGCATCTTTTGCAATTCACTGCCATCAAAATCTGCAAACGTCTTGCCTAATATATAGATTAGATCCCCAGATTTTTTGAATTCTTGAGTAGTGATATGTTCATGATCCTCGATCAATCCGACCATACCGATCATCGGTGTCGGATAGATTGCTTGACCGTCCGTTTCATTATATAAAGAGACATTTCCTGAAATAACAGGAGTTCCTAACGTTTCACACGCAGCAGCAATGCCGTCAGCTGAAGTCGATAATTCCCAAAAAACTTCTGGTTTATCAGGAGAACCATAGTTCAGGCAGTCGGTGATCGCCAAGGGTCTGCCACCGCTAGCAATGATATTTCTAGCTGCTTCTGCCACTGCTATTTGTCCTCCGACTTTTGGATCCAAATAGAGATAACGAGCGTTGCAGTCTGTGGTCATCGCTAATGCTTTATTCGTCCCTCTGACTCTCATCACAGCCGCATCGCTTCCTGGACAGACAACTGTATTGGTTTGTACTTGTGAATCATAAGTTTCGTAGATTGAACGTTTCGAAGCAATCGTCGGTTGTTGCAACAGATCAAGCAATACTTGTCCAGGTTCTTCAATAACTGGCTGATAAGGAGTCAACTGCTGAAAATCTGCGATTCGAGCTGGTTCTTTCATCTCTTTATGATAGACTGGCGCATCTTCAGCCAGCGCATCGACTGGCAGATTCGCTACTTCTTTCCCTTGATGATATAGACGATATTGCCCGTCGTCTGTTACTTTACCGATAGTGACTGCATCTAGATCATACTTCTGAAATAGTTCTTGGATTTTTTCTTCCTCTCCTGATTTGACACAAATCAACATCCGTTCTTGTGATTCCGATAGCATCATTTCATAAGGCGTCATTCCAGTTTCTCTTTGTGGGACTTCGTCTAATGTCAATATAAGTCCTGAACCAGCTTTTGAAGCCATTTCCGCACTAGATGAAACAAGTCCTGCTGCTCCCATATCCTGTATACCTACTAGAGAATCCGAATGATGCAAGATTAATTCCAAACACGCTTCAAGCAGCAGCTTTTCCATAAAAGGATCGCCTACTTGTACAGCAGAACGTTGCTGTTCTTCTTCTTGGCTAAATTCTTCTGAGGCAAAAGTTGCGCCGTGGATGCCGTCGCGACCTGTTTTTGCTCCTACATACATGATTGAATTGCCGACACCAGCGGCTTGCCCTTTCTGGATATCTTTGTGTTCAATCAAACCTACACACATTGCATTGACTAATGGATTTCCTTCATAACAAGGATCAAATGCAATTTCGCCACCTACAGTCGGTATGCCGATACAATTGCCGTATCCGCCGATACCTGCAACTACTTCTTCTAGTAAATATTTTGTTCTTGGATTATCTAATTCGCCGAATCTCAATGAATCTAGCAGCGCAATTGGACGAGCCCCCATGCTGAAAATATCTCTGATGATTCCGCCAACTCCTGTCGCAGCTCCTTCATAAGGCTCCACGGCTGAGGGATGGTTGTGACTTTCTGCTTTGAAGACAACTGCTAGTCCATCACCGATGTCGACGATACCTGCGCCTTCTCCAGGGCCTTGCAAGACATGAGGTCCACTAGTAGGAAATTTGCGTAGAACCGGTTTAGAATTTTTATAGGAACAATGTTCGCTCCACATAACAGAAAACAGTCCAGTTTCCGTATAATTAGGTATTCTTCCTAAGATATCTTCTTCGATCATTCGATATTCTTCATCAGTCAATCCCCATTCGGCATAGATTCTTTTTTTCTTGATCTCTTCAGCTGTCGGTTCATTCAATGTTTTCATCTATACGGTCACCTTTCCGAAGTTTTTTAAAATGGAAGCAAAGAACCGTTTCCCATCTTCTGATCCTAGCAAGTCTTCTACTGCACGTTCTGGATGAGGCATCATTCCTAACACATTCCCCGCTTTATTCGTAATCCCTGCAATGTTTTCCACGCTGCCGTTGATGTTGTCATTATAAGTAAAGACGATCTGATTATTTTCCTTCAGCTCTTCAAGTGTTTCTTCGTCACAGAAATAATTTCCTTCCCCGTGAGCAACTGGAAGAGAGATTATTTCATCTGCTTCATATTCTGAAGTAAAGGCTGTCTTAGGGTTGACTTTCAATGGTACAGTTTTACAAATAAAATGCAAAGACTCATTTCGTCTCAGTACACCTGGCAACAGTCCAGCTTCTGTCAATATCTGGAATCCGTTACATGTACCGAATACGGGTTTCCCTTCTTCAGCAAAACGAATCACTTCTTCCATGATTGTAGAAAACCGAGCAATCGCACCGCATCTCAAATAGTCACCATAGGAGAATCCTCCCGGCAGTAAAACCCCATCAAATCCTTCTAAAGAGGACTCATCATGCCGTACAAATTCGGCATCAGCGCCCATGATCTCGCGAATTGCCCATAACATATCTGCGTCACAATTTGAACCTGGAAAAACGATGACCGCAAATTTCATGTTATACTTCCTCCATTTTTTTGATTTCATATCGGTATGTTTCCATATTTACATTTGCAAGCAACTTGTCACAAATCGTTTCAATCACTGTATCGATTGGTTCTTCTGTATCAGCAAGTTGTATCTCAAAGTATTTTCCGATACGGATATCTTCGATTGTTTCATATCCCATACGATGGACTGCTTTTTTTACTGCCTCTCCTTGAGGATCTAACACTGAATCTTTATAGGTTACATAAACTTTTACGAAATACATCATACTCGCTCCTTTTCTTCAGTTAGTTCCGATAGACGGTTATATACTTCTTGATAGACTGGAATCAGATCACCTAAGCCTCTGCGGTAAACGTCTTTGTCCATATGTTCATTCGTACGTTCATCCCATAATCGGCAAGTATCCGGTGTTACTTCGTCCGCAAGCAACATTTTTCCATTCGACCGACCAAACTCAAGCTTGAAATCCACTAAAACCAGACCAACCTTAGCAAATAATTCGATCAAAATTTTATTGATAGCTAATGCTTGGGTTTTCAGCTCACTGATTTCTTCCGGTTTTGCCAGTTGCAAGTAATAGATATGGTCTTCATTGACAAAAGGATCATCCAACTGATCATCCTTATAGTAGAATTCAACGATTGGCTCGATTAATTTTTTGCCTTCAGGAACACCTAGACGTTTTGAGAAACTTCCTGCTGCAATATTTCGGATAACCACTTCCAGAGGGATGATTTGTACTTTTTTTACTAATTGTTCGGTTTTAGATAATTGTTCAATAAAATGATTTTTTATTCCTCGCTGGGTCAGATAGCGGAAAATCGTACTTGTGATTTGATTATTCAATTCTCCTTTCCCACTTATCTGATCTTTCCTCGCGCCATTCAACGCAGTCGCCTGATCTAAGTATTCTACCCAAATCAAGTTTTCATCAGAGGTAAGATATAATTTTTTGGCTTTTCCTTCGTACAGAAGTTCTTTTTTTTCCATGTCTGACTCTCCTTTTTATTTACATTGAAAGCAAATACATCGATTTTTGTTCGTGTTTTCACTTTGAATTTTAACAATCATCTTTTTAGAAATCAATATAAATATGTACATTAAAGGCATTAGATTCTTTTAATGTTCGTGTTTTGTTATAAGTACAAAAATCCCCTCATCAACAAGCGTTTACATTTATATATAATGATGGTATATTAAAATTAACTAAAAATTTGGATAACTGGATCGAGGAGGCACTTGCCGATGGAAGATGCAATAAAACAAGGTCAGCTTTTTTTATCAGAATTAACAGCTGAAGAACGTTCCTGTCTATATAATGATTTGTTGTCGATCAAAGACGTTTATTTATGCAATAAAGATACTAGTTTTTATACCTTTCGGAAAATCCGCCGAGCAGCTAAGCGTTGCGCTGAATGCCGTAAAAGGACTTTTAGTTATCGGACAGAACACAAAGGCGAACTTTTAATCAGTCAGATCCACGAGCAGAAACGTTTCAAAAATCACTACCGTATCCAGATCTTATTTAATGGACAAGAGATGGAATATGCTTTTCTCGAAAATTTGCTGCAATATCTCCATAACCAGCATTTTAGTTATAACAGCCAAGCCATTTACGCTTAATTCCTCTATTTTTTTGTATGTAAAGAGGCACGGTAAAGAGGTAGTCGCTTTTAAAATCAGGTTCCTATCATTGATAAGAAAACATAATAAACTAAAAGAAGCAGAACCGCTAACGGATCTGCTTCTTTTTTGGTTATTTTTGCTATTCTATTTTAATTGAACTTTGCAACTCACTCTTCTTTATTCCAAACCTACTCGTTTGAATATCACGTCAACGTTTTTCAAATGATGATGATAATCAAAGGCATCATCTATTTCTTCTTTAGATAATACCGATGTGATGGTCGGATCTTCTTCTAACAGCGGGCGGAACTGAACTTGGTTGTCCCAAGCGTACGCAGTTTTTGGCTGAACAAGATCATAAGCTTCTTCTCTTGTCATTCCCTTATCGATCAATTTCAGCATAACGCGCTGGCTATAAATCAAACCAAATGTTGCAGACATATTCCGCTTCATGTTTTCAGGAAAGACCGTTAGATTTTTAACGATATTGCCAAAACGATTTAACATGTAATTCAATAAAATCGTGGTATCAGGCAAGATGATTCGTTCGGCTGAAGAATGAGAGATATCTCTTTCATGCCATAATGTGACATTTTCATAGGCAGTGACCATGTGTCCGCGCACCACTCTGGCTAGACCAGCCATATTTTCTGAACCGATCGGATTCCTTTTGTGCGGCATAGCAGAAGAACCTTTTTGACCTTTCGCAAAAAACTCTTCTACTTCACGTGTTTCAGACTTTTGCAATCCGCGTATCTCTGTTGCAAAGCGTTCAATACTTGTAGCAATAAGCGCCATCGCTGAGAAATATTCAGCATGGAGATCCCGAGGGAGAACTTGAGTAGAGATTTCTTGCGGACGGATCCCCAATTGTTTACATACATACTCTTCAATAAATGGCGGGATATTTGCGAACGTCCCCACTGCTCCTGAGATTTTTCCTGCTTCTACTCCTTTTGCCGCATGTTCGAATCGTTCGATGTTCCGTTTCATTTCTGAATACCATGTGGCAAGTTTCAATCCAAAAGTAGTTGGTTCAGCATGGACACCGTGTGTTCGACCCATCATCACTGTATATTTGTGTTCTTTTGCTTTTTCGCCAATGATTTCCGTAAAACGTTTCAAGTCTTCCCGTAAAATATCATTTGCTTGCTTGATGAGATAGCCATAAGCAGTATCTACGACATCCGTACTTGTTAGACCATAATGGACCCATTTTCTTTCTTCTCCCAATGTTTCAGAAACTGCTCGTGTAAAAGCAACGACATCATGGCGTGTTGATTTTTCGATTTCCAAGATCCGATCGATATCAAATGATGCATGCTCGCGGATTTTTTTCACATCTTCTTGCGGGATTTCACCAAGTTCTGCCCAAGCTTCATCTGCTAAAATCTCGACTTCGAGCCACGCACGGTATTTGTTCTCTTCCGTCCAGATATTCCCCATTTCAGGGCGTGTATAACGTTCTAACATGTTTTTTCTCCTCTAATCCCAAATATTCGTTTGTTTGATTTCTTCCAGCGTTTGCTGGATGTCTTCTGTCAAGATAGTGATATGTCCCATCTTGCGACCTTTTTTCGCTTGTTTTTTTCCATAGAAATGGAATTGCCAGTCTGGCTTATTCTCAATCAAGCGATAGCTTTCCAACAGTTGTTCTCCCAAAACATTGACCATCACTGCATTGCTTGTCAGACGCACTTTTTCTCCTAATGGCCAGCCGCAAATACCTCGAATATGGGCATCGAACTGACTCATAGAACAAGCTTCGATAGAATAATGCCCAGAATTGTGAGGACGAGGGGCTAATTCATTCACATATAGCCCGCCTGTTTTTGTTAAAAACATTTCTACCCCTAGAGCACCTGAAAGGCTTACTGCTTCTGCAATCACACGGGCAATACGCTCAGCCTCCTCAATCACATCCTGATCAATCGCGGCTGGAGCAATCGTTTCGTGCAGAATGTTGTTTCGATGGATGTTTTCCACGACCGGAAAAGTTGTGAAATCTCCTTGTCCATTTCCTGCCACCATGATCGAAATCTCTTTTTCAAATGGGATCCAAGCTTCTAAAACACAGGTTCCTTCTCTTAAAAGATCCATTGCAGGGGCCAAGTCTGCACGACTTTTCAAAACATACTGCCCTTTGCCATCATAACCGCCTCGAGTGGTTTTCAAAACGCAAGGATAACCGATCCCGTCAATCGCATCTTGGATATCTGTCGGACTGACGATCGTTGCATAAGGAGCAATCACGATGTTGTTCGTTTCCAAAAAAGATTTTTCCAATAGGCGGTCTTGCGTAATCGCAAGCAAGTCTGTCCCTTGAGGAATAAATGACATGGGTAAGATCGCATTTAGCGCCTCTACACTGACATTTTCAAATTCATAGGTAATGACATCTGTTCTTCTAGCAAGCTCTTTCAGCGCAAAGGTGTCATCATAGACACTTTCAATGTGCCAATCTGCAACTTGTGCGGCTGGACAATCACTTACAGGATCCAGCACACCTACTTTAAAGCCCATTTCTTTTGCACTAATCGCCATCATACGACCTAATTGACCGCCGCCGACGATCCCGATCGTTGAACCAGGCAACAAAGGTTTAACCAAGTTGATCACTACTTTCTATAACAGTTTTAGCCAACATTGAACGTCTTTCAGCCAATTTAGCCTCCAATTCTAAATCATACATGGAAAGCATCTGTATCGCAAGTAGTCCAGCATTAATTGCTCCAGCTTTTCCGATTGCCGTAGTAGCCACAGGCACGCCTCCAGGCATTTGAACAATCGACAGAAGCGAATCTAAACCATTTAATGTTCGTGATTGGACCGGTACGCCGATAACCGGCAAAGTTGTTTTTGCCGCAACCATCCCCGGTAGATGGGCGGCTCCACCTGCTCCTGCAATAATGATTTTGATTCCTTTTTCTCGAGCGCTTTGTGCATATTCAAACATCAAATCTGGTGTGCGATGAGCAGAAACGACTTTTTTTTCATAAGACACACCGAATTCTTCCAATATTTGACATGCTTCTTTCATTGTTTCCCAATCTGAAGTACTCCCCATGATCACAGAGATTTTTGCTGTCATTGTTTTTCCTCCCAGTTTTTCTACACCCATATTTTAACAATCGTATTTTTTGATGTCAAAGAAATTTCGAATATTAATAAAGAAAATCATTTTATTGTTCGTATTTATCCAATACATAAAAAAAGAATGTGACAAAAGTGATGTCACATCCTTTTTAGTATAAATGGTATTCAATCAGCTGATCCTCGCTATTCACTCAAAACGCTGGTTTCACAACTTTTCTTTTACTTCATTATTTTTTGAAGGCTTCTTCTACTATTTCTTCATCTTTTTTTAAACCATTAAAGATCAGATTCAATATGATCGCCGTAATACTACTCATTACGATGCCATTGCCAGTGAACATTTGCAATGTTTGAGGCATTTGACTGAATAATGTCGGCGTAATATTGAAACCTAGCCCAAATCCAACAGAAACAGCAACAATCAATAGATTTTTATCATTGCTAAAATCAACTTCCAACAGCATACGGATTCCTTGGACTGCCACCATCCCGAACATGACTAACATTCCTCCACCAAGTACCGGCTCAGGAATGATTTGTGCTAACGCACCGATTTTAGGGAATAATCCTAAAACAATCAAGAAGAACGCAGAGAAGTAGATAGGTTTTCTCGTTTTGATACCCGAAAGTTGAACCAATCCGACATTTTGAGAAAAGCCTGTGTAAGGGAATGTATTAAAAATACCGCCTAAAATAACGGCAAGTCCTTCTGCACGATACCCTTTTTTCAATTCTTCTTCTCCAACATTCTTCCCAGTAATGTCACCAAGCGCAAAATATACACCCGTTGATTCTACCATGCTGACCATGGAAATGATGATCATCAGTAAAATCGACCATACATCAAAAGTTGGCTTACCAAAATAAAAGGGTTGTGGGACATGGAACAACGGTGCATCTCCAATCGCACTCAGATCGATCATTCCCATGAAAGCAGCTAAGATGCTTCCACCGACTAAACCAATCAATACCGCGATGGAACGAATGAAGCCTTTTGCCAACATTTGCACACCTACAATGAGGAGAATCGTCACAAATGCAAGTAGTAGATTTGTTTTGTCACCAAAATCAGCCGCTGTTGCATTACCGCCACCCATTTTTTCAATTGCTACTGGAATCAATGTCAAACCAATAACGGTGATAACCGTTCCTGTTACTAAAGGCGGGAATAATTTCTTGATTTTAGAAAAGATACCTGAAACTAACACGACAAAGATACCTGAAGCGATAATAGATCCGTAAATAGCTCCTACTCCTTCATTAGTTCCGATCAAGATCAGCGGCGCTACTGCTTGGATCGCACATCCTAAAACAACAGGCAAGCCAATTCCGAAAAATCGGTTAACGGTCAATTGCAATAATGTTGCTAATCCACACATAAAGATATCAATTGAAATCAAGTAAGTCATCTGTTCTTGATTAAAGCCTAGTCCTGTACCGATCAAAAGAGGCACCGCTACTGCTCCTGCATACATCGCTAATAGATGCTGCAGTCCTAAAACCGCGGCTTTTCCATTTTGTGTTTCTTTTTCCACGATTATGCGTCCTCCTCAAGAAACTCAACTTGTCCATTCGTCAAGGAAGCGATACGTGCAAGAGAAACGACTCTCAATCCCATTTCTTCAAGCAACTGACGTCCATCTTGGAAAGACTTTTCAATGACGATCCCGATTCCTTCTACTTGAGCTCCAGCTTGCTGGCATAATTCAATCAATCCTTTTGCCGCTTGTCCGTTTGCCAAGAAATCGTCAATAATCAATACTTTATCTTCTGAAGATAAGAATTTACGAGAAATAGAAATCGTACTTGTCACTTGTTTCGTAAAAGAATAAACAGAAGCCGTCAATAATTCTTCATCCATCGTCAAGCTTTTTGCTTTTCTGGCGAAGATCATTGGAACACCTAATTCTTTTGCAGCAAATAAAGCTGGTGCGATCCCAGAAGCTTCAATGGTCACAACTTTCGTGATTCCTTGTTCTTTAAATACTTCTGCAAACCGTTGTCCCATTTGTTCCATCAATACAGGGTCTACTTGGTGAGTGACGAAACTGTCGACTTTTAGTACGCCCTCGCCTAATATACGTCCGTCTTTTTGAATACGTTCAACTAATTCTTTCACTTTATTTGCTCCTTTATCATTTATTAATACCAAAAAACCGCTTTTGTGCAAAAACCTACTATGTTTCTGTTAAAGAAAAACACCCTCCACTTTATCATAAGAAAAGAAGGGTGAAATAGCCAATCTTTTACTTATAGTCCAGCATTTACGGTACTGGCTAGAAACTGTCATCCATATTATGACGATATATAAGTAGGTATGTAAAACTAATAATAGTGTAAAATCATTTTCTTGCAACTGTTTTGCACGTGAAGGCAGTTTGACATATTTGAATAAAGAATGTTGTTTCAAATATTGAAAATAGTCTAACACTACTTTCTGAAACTGACAACGTGGTTTACTTATTTTTTTGTAAAATCTAATGATTTTTAATGCATTACTCCTTTTTGTTCGGGTTTAAATAGTTATTTTTATTTTCACTTATCCAAAAATTCTATTCCACACAAAAAGGATTGTGAAAAAAACGTGTCACAACCCTTTCGAATAAATAGTGTTCCAAAGACAACCTACGGCAATAGCGCACAGATTTATAACGTACAGGAAATAATTTTCGTAAATTCCTTCTTATTCCTTGAAGCTGACAAGTTCGTCAATCGCCACTGCTTTTCCTGAAGCAATAGAGTGATTTGCTGCAATTCCTGTCAAGATCGACAGGATACCATCTACGTGAGTTGCTGCTCGATTCCACGGATCTTCTTCCTTTGCTTCGCCAAATAGATCATCCAACAAATGTGGATCTCCTCCGCCATGTCCGCCTGCTTCTTGTTCAACGATTACCTCATAGGGTTCACCGAACATCGGATAGACCTGGATGGACTGAAGAACGGCTGCTCCCTCGTCTGTTTTATCTCCACCAGCGTTGATATAGGACTTTTCGATCACTTTCATTTCGATCCGTCCTTTGCTGCCATTAAAAGAAACATTGAATCCTTCCCACGGCATATACGCATTTAGCGAATACGTCAATATCGTACCAGTCTCGTATTTGACCGTCACTCCTAACGTATCTTCAATAGAGATATCATCGGAAAATACACTGCGATCACGAATGTATCCACTGTCTTCTTCTGCTTCTAAATACATTTCTCGTAATTCCTCATTGGCTGATAGATCTATAGCAAATGGATCATTTTTGGCTAGTTCGCTTCCATAGCATCGACTGTAAAATGTTTCTACTCCGCGTTTTTCCGCATTATGCATTCCATAAAAATTCAATTCACCAAATGCGAATACCTTTTTTGGCTGGCTACTCAACCAAAAGTTCACCAGATCAAAATGATGGGTAGATTTGTGCACGAGAAGTCCGCCACTATTGTGTTTATTTCGATGCCATCTTCTGAAATAATCTGCCCCGTGCTGCGTATTCAGCAACCATTCAAAGTGGATAGAGAAAACATCGCCGATTATGTCTTTTTCCAGCAGTTCCTTTATCTTCGTGTGATATGGCGCATAACGATAATTGAAAGTGACTCGCAGATTCCTTCCCGTTTGTTTTTGGACAGTTATTATTTCTTGCGCTTTTTCCTCATCAATAGTCAGAGGTTTTTCGCAAATAACATCATACCCTTTTCTCATTGCACGGATGATATAATCATGATGCGTTCGATCTACTGACGTAATAATGACTTCATCTGGCCGTACATCATCCAGTAGCTGTTCAAATTGCGATGGCATACATGTCTTTACTTTCTTCTGTCCATACTTATTCACAAGTACTCGATTTGCATAATCCATTCTTGTTTGAGACACATCACAAAAACCGACCAGTTCACAAGTTTGATGATACGTAGAGGCAATTGCCTCATAAAAAAAGCGAGCTCTTCCGCCAAGACCGACTTGTACATATTTTTTCTTCATTTAAACTCATTCTCCTTTTCTTTTAACCAGCATGCCGTGACAAACGGCAGTCCAGGATACAGCAATGCAGCAAGTAAAAAATCATACTGTATACACCAAAACAGCCCATACAAAAGACAGAAATACCACAGAAACCCTTTGACGTTTTTTGACAACAGCCAGATATTCCTTTTGATCAAATAAATAAGACTATCTGCTTTCTCTTCTTTGCAGACATCAATTAGCGTACTAAAAAAACCATGGGATACAAAAAGCAACAGACACAATAGAAAAGGAATCAGATACCAAGCATCAGCCTTTTCTATGAACAAATACCAATCAGCTGCAAAAATAAGAACGAACAGCTGAAACAACGCAACAATGAAACATGACCTTTTGATTTTTTCTTTCCGCCAACCTACCTTCTTTTCCGCCAAATAATGGGCAGATAGATAATAAGCAGGATACATCATCAAAAAATAAATCAGATAGACAACATGAGCAGAAAGCGTTAATCCTAAAGTGAAAAAACATCCTAGGAAAAAAGCGAAAAGACCATGACTGATAAGACTGGTTAAAAAAATCCGACAGAAATAGTAGTTGATCTTGTAAAGAAACATCTCCTCTATTGGCTTTTTCATATTCAGCCTTTCAAGCCGCTTGTACTGATTCCTTGAACGAGATATTTATTGAAGAATAAGAAAATCAGAAAAACCGGCAGCAGAGACAGCGTAGACATCGCAAACATACTGGCGTAAGTCGTGCTAGATCCAGCATCTGCAAATAATTTGATGGCAATCGATACGGTATAAGATCTCGGCTTGTTCAAATAGATCAGCGGTCCCATAAAATCATCCCATTTCCAATAAAACTGGATAATGATCGTGGTGATGATCGAAGGTTTCAGCAAAGGAAAAATAATTTTGGTAAAGACACTATATTTGCTGCATCCGTCAATAATCGCAGATTCATCTAACTCTTTGGGGATACCAACCATGAATTGCATGATCTGGTAAATAAAAAATGCTTGTCCAAAAAAGTGCGGTAAAATCAGCGGCACATACGTACCAACCAAATTCAGCCGATTGTAAATAATAAACTGCGGGATCAAAATCACTTGTGCAGGAATCATCATCGTTACTAACATGACGACGAACCAGAACCTTTTTCCTTTGAAATCGATCCTCGATAATGCGTAAGCAATACAAGTCGAGCTCAGCACTGTCCCGATCGTTGATACCGCAGAGATGACAAACGAATTCTTAAAGAACGTGAAAAATGAGATTCCAGCAAAACCTGCCCATCCTTCTGCGTAATTTTCCCATCGAAAAGTTTCTGGAATCAAATTCAGTGAACCACTCAGAATCTCTTGATCCGTTTTAAAAGAACCTGCGATCATCCACAAGACTGGATAAATCATGACTAGACCTAATAGCAAAATAAACCCGTACTGGAACCATTTCATGACTGTTTTATTCATTTTTTCCTCCCTCGTTCACGCAACGACCCATTTTTTTGATGATTTGAAAATCAGAAAGGTGACAGCACCCATGATCAACAGCATGATCCACGAAATAGCACTAGCATACCCCATAGAATTAAAAGAGAATGCTTGGTTATACACATAAAGAGCATAAAAGTTCGTGGCATCATTCGGACCACCTTGGGTAATGATGAACGCTTGCGTGAAAGTCATAAACGCTGCAATCGTCTGCATGACCAAGTTATACAAAATGATTGGTGAAAGAAGAGGTAGCGTGATCTTGTAAAACGACTGCCATTTATTCGCTCCATCGATCTCTGCCGCTTCATAATACGAGGCTGGGATCTCTTTGATACCTGCAGCAAAGATGATCATTGCCGAACCGAATTGCCAAGCAGACATCAAAACAAGAGGGATCATGACCAATTTTTGATCGCCAAACCAGGAAAGTGCTGGTGCGCCTAGTCGTTCTAGAAAAATATTCACTAACCCATTTTTAGAAAACAATTCTCGCCACACTAGAGCAATAGAAATACTACCGCCAATCAAACTAGGTACATAATACAAAGAACGAAAGAAAGTTGTCCCTTTGATATTTCGCGTTAAAAGATAAGCAATCAATAGACCAAAGATCAGTTTCACAGGCACAGAGGCGAATACATAGAGAAAAGTAACTCGAATGGAGTTCAAAAAACGAGCATCACTTAGCATTTTTATATAATTATCCAAGCCGATCCATGAGACTGGATTCCCCAGACGATAATCGGTAAACGAATAATAAAGAGACAAGATCATCGGTATCACCGTTATCAATAGAAATCCTAGAATAAATGGAGAAGCAAATACGTAACCGACCACGTTATCTTGATTCATGAATCGTTTTAGTTTTTCTTTTTTCATGCTTTCCTCCTGTTACTATTCCAGAACGTTTGAAGCAAACTCATAAAAACTCTCTGCTGCTTCTTCTGCTATCATTTCTTCATAGATGACTTTTTCTACCAAAAGATTGTATTGATCTTGGATCTCTGGATTTAAAGCACTATCAAAAACATTTACTTCACCGTTGTCCATATCGGAGATCATTTCTAAATAGTCGAATGTCGCTTGTAAAGTTGTATCATCTGTCTGAGCGAGTTGTTCTCGAATATTGGACATGATTGGTACACCGCGTTCTCCTTTTAAAATCTCATTGGCTTCTTCACTGTTTTGGAAGAAATCAATAAATTTAGCCGCTTCTTCTTTGTGCGCTGAATTTTTTGCCATACTCAGCATTTGCGAAGAACGTAAAGGAATACCAGATTCTCCATCTGCTTTTCTGCGAGGGGGATTAATCAATCGAATTTCCATGTCTTCAGGAGCGCCTGACAAAATTTCTGTCAACTGGTTACTTGATAGAAAAACCATCGCTGCTTCGCTATCTCTAACTGCCTGAAAAGACAGATCTGTCGTACTTGCAGCTCCTCCACCCGGTTCTGGATGGGCACCTTTGTCTACCAGATTTTTACGCAGCTGGAAAAAATCTGTTAAATAATCCGGATTTTCGAATCCCAAGCTGTTAGATAAATCCTCCTGATTATAAAAATTCAATCCTTTCTCAACTTGCGGTATTTGAATAATACAGCCAGCTATAAAATCTTCGAACCTTGAAATAGCATAGATCCCTAATTCTTCAGTGATTTGATAGCTGATTTGCTCAAATTCTTCCCATGTCCAATTGGAAGCAGGTTCAGGAATACCTAATTGTTCAAATATATTTTTATTGTAAGCAATCGCAAACGAGTTCACCCCGTTGGACAGTCCAACTAATTGCCCGTCGTAAATCGTCGTTGCCAAATAGGATTCATCTGCATTAGAAACATCAATTATCCCTTGCTCCACATATTCATCTAATGGTTCAATCTGATTGATGTATTGAGGAAACTGATTATTTAATTGAAAAATATCCCAGATATCATCTGATGCTGCTAGCGTACCTAATTTTGTGTAATATCCTTCATAATCATAGAATTCATACTCGATCGTCACATGAGGATTTTTTTCTTCGTAAAGCTCGATTACTTTTACCGTTGCATCGTGTCGAACTTGTGAACCCCACCAAGCCATGTTCAACGTGATTTTTTCGTCATCCTCTTGCCCACAAGCTGTCAAGAATAATAACATAACACTTAATGCTAAGATGATTCTCATTTTTTTCTTCATTTTCTACACCTCTACTTCCATTGATATTTTTCAATATACTGTATTTTTATACAGTATATATTTATAAAACCATCTTTTTTTAAGGCGAATAAAAACCAAGGCTTGCCTTTTTGTTCTGCCTAGGATGAACAACTCAATACTTTCAAGGAAAATTAGATAGTGCTGATTCTTTTTCCATCGCTACAAATACTTCTTGCTTCAATGATGGGAGGATAATTGCGCAAAGAAAAAAGGATATCAGACAACCGTCCAATATCCTTGACATAGCTAAATAAGCGTGCCGCTCTGCGTATATTATTCCCTAAAAAATCAGAAAAAATAACTAGTAATTCTGTATGAAATTAGGTACAATATACACGTCGATGCACAAGCATTGACTATGGCAACTTGATTGGTCAGTTCCCGCTGACTTTTCAAGCCCCGGTGATTTAGCTGCTACTAAATTGCCGGGTGCCTTTTTTAGTTTTTATTCGTTTTTCATTCTATAGAAAGCGCTTCAATAAATCAAGACATTTTTTTGACGTAATGCTAATAATAACAACATATTCCGACCATTTATATGTACATTACAGATAAAAAAACAAAAAAATCTTCTTTTATTTCTGAATATCGAACAAATAGGACCAAGTATAAAAGAGGTCGTGAGCCTGCCGTTCAGCCCCGAGTCACAAGGAACAATTTAAAAAAAACAGCTTCCCATGTTTGATGAATATTGTGACTTGTGACCGAGGAATTGGTAGGAGAACACCGTTTATCCGGAAAAAGAGCGTGGGACAAAAGTAAAGAACACTTTTGTCTCACGCTCTAAATACGTATAAACGACGGAAGCAGAAGCAACTCCTTCGGAAATAAGCTGAAATTCACAAAAATTTGAAAAGCAAATTTCGTGAATTCCTTCTTATTTCTTGGAGTTAAACGCTTCTGTCCCAGCCTCTACTTCTTACCTGTTATCCATGTTTCCTTTTTCAGTTTCCCGATATTTTTCCATTTTACGACTAAAAAGCTCTCCGCTACTTGGCGGCGTATACGTGATGGCATTTGCTCCTGCTTGAATGGTCTCAGCAATACTTTCTTCCGTTGGTCCGCCTGTCGCAATAATAGGAAGTTCAGGATACTTTTTACGAAAATGACGTACTGCTTCTGCAGTTTCTTTTCCCGCACTGATATTGATAATCGAAATACCAGCTGCTAGCTTTTCATCAATTTCTGTATATTTCGATGTTACCGTACTGATAACTGGGATATCAACTACTCGACAAACTTCTTTTACTGTCTCTAAAGGCGTAGGACCATTCAAAACGACCCCTAAAGAACCTTGCGCTTCTGCAAACATGCTCATGTAAGAAGAACGAGCACCTTGTGTCAATCCGCCTCCTACACCGGAAAAAACCGGAATATCAGCTGCCTCAATGATACTTTTAGTAATTGCTGGATGTGGTGTAAAAGGATACACAGCAATTACTGCATTCGCATTTGTATTTCGTATGATTGCGATATCCGTAGTAAAGATGATCGAACGAATCAATTTTCCAAATATCTTGATCCCGCTTGCTTCTAAAATGATTTCCGGTACTCTTACGATATCTTTTCTCAATTCCGTCATGATTTCCGGCGTAAATTGTTCTGCCATCAGCCACTTCTCCTTTGCTATCTCCGGTCATACTGATTCAACTGGTACGTCTCGATGACCTGGATGATTTTTTGCGCATAACCGGGGTCTGTCGCATAACCTGCATCTTGCAATGCTTGTGCGGCTTCCTGATAATTGGTGGCCGTAATCACTTTTTCATACAGTGCAGGATTCCAATCTACTCCTTGGACGAACAGTTGTGTATGGTCATCCATGGACTGTTCCCATGAATCATACACTTTGAAGTCTCCTTGGATAGTTATCCATTCTTCGTTAACAAATTCCTTTGTTTCCAGGCTTACTTTCTTCTGATCCCCATAAGCCTTGATCCCGAAAAGATTATTGTATTTGCTAGCCAAGGTACTTTTTCCCCAATTCGATTCTAATATAGCTTGTCCTAAAATGATACTAGGAAGCACTCCATAACCATCTTGTAGTTCTTGGGCATGTGGAACAAGCCGTTCAATAAATTGCTGATGGGATTGCGCTTCATTTTCTTGCTGATTATCAGTAAAAGGAGAAGACAGATTCTTCAAGGAAAAAACAAAGGCTAGGAGTATCACTACTACACCGGCAACCACTGCTGGCCAACGGATATTCTTACGCTTTTGCTTTTTCCACTTTTTTTTCGCCATGATCAATTCCTACTTTTCATTTAATTCATTCAGATATTCTTCTAGCGTCAATTGGTGTTTGGTGATATACTCAGCATTTTCTTTACCGACATAACGTAAGTGCCAAGGTTCATATGTGATTTTAGTTATATCTTCGCGTCCTTTTGGATAACGAACGATAAATCCATACTGCGCAGCATTCTCTGCAATCCATTTAGCTCCAGGCTGATCTCCGTAACTTGCATCCAATACAGTAGAAGGATAACTGTTGTACCAGTTTTGATCAACGACATCGACTGCCAGACCTGTGTGGTGTTCGCTGTATCCTGGCTCCGTAATCGTTTCTTTAGTGATTTTTGTCGCCTCCTCTTCTGATACACCTTGGCGACTCATCACATCTTGGACATTTTGTTCGAAAACTTGTTGTTGGGATGATACAGACCGGTAAGCTGAAACCATAACTAACGGAAACCCAGCTTCTTCGGCAGCTTTAGCAAATGCTTCATATTCCGGAGCAATACGTTTGTCGATCAAATATCCATTACTCAATGATGCCAATTGAGTAGACTCATCGATTTCTTTTTCTAATTTGTGATCTGGACCAACCAAAACTAGCTGCCAATCGTCTGTTTTAACATCTGGCAATTGTTTGGATGTACGATCTTGTGTTTCTTTGTCCTTTGCCTTGCTGCTTGTTGTTTGACTGTTCTTTTCTTTACTAGCAGTTGTTTTGGTGCTTGTTCGTTCGACCGTTTGATTGCCGGCTTGAACATGCGCGTCATCATCGCTAAAAATAACATAGCCCATTGCTGCGATCATAATCACAACTGCTCCAATTCCTAAAAATTTATTCACTTGAAAAATCCTTTCGTTGTTCTTCACGTTCCCCGTTCGTATCATGAACGTAAGTTTCTTCCAGATTTTCATTCACCCAATCAAGAAGTTCGATTTTTTCTCCTTCAATCTGTTTTTGAACATCTGCTGGCAGACGAAAATTCAAAATATCGTCATAGCCCCATTCATCATATTGAATACTTACTTTCAAGTCAAGGTACCTACCAGCCTGCTGATTGTTTTTCAAAGGGATCAGCTCGACTTTTGCTGCTTTGCTGCTTAGCCATTTTTGCGCGATACGTGTTTTAATTTGTTTATACTCTGCAACAGCAATATTTCGTTTCTCGGGAAAAATAATCGTTTGACGCAAAATCTTTTGCGTAAGCATCCATTCATAATCAGTGAAAAGATTTTTTACTTTCTGCATCGCTTCAGAAGGCAAATTTTTCTCGCCATCTTTCCATTTTTGCCATTGTTCTGGGCTGATCAGCAAGTATTCATCTAAAAAGTTTTTTTCAGTTTCAAACTGTTCCAATAATACACTCATAATAAGATCAATATATACTTGATGCACGTTTATCCCCTCCTTTTAACTATTCTACTTAAGTTTTAGTCAAAAAGCACCTGTTAAATCGCTGCTTTCATTTTTTTTAATGTTTCAAGTCCTCTCCCCTTCATTCTTCGTGATTTTTGTTATAATGATAGACAGAAAAGAATCTCAATCCAACTATGAAGGAGCGTTTTCAGATGAAAAAATATCAATGGGGAATCGTTGGTCTAGGTACCATCGCACATGAGTTTGCCGAAAGCTTCAATCAAGAGACAAGTGAACTAACAGCGGTTGCTTCCAGAACTTCAGAAAAAGCGGAAAAATTCGCACACCGTTACAATATTCCAAAAGCTTACGGAAGCTATCAAGAAATGTTAGACGATGCTGAAATCGACATCATATACATTGCTGTACCAAATAAACAGCATATCGACCATATCTTGGCAGCATTGGAAGCAGGCAAACACGTCTTATGCGAAAAAGCCATCACGATGAACAAAAAAGAACTGGCTGACGCTATGCGTTTAGCAGAAGAAAAGAATCTGATTTTAGCAGAAGCCATGACTATCTTCAACATGCCGCTTTATCAGCAATTACGCTCAATAATGGATACAGGAAAACTAGGGGCTTTAAAAATGATCCAAGCACCTTTCGGCAGTTATAAGGAACCAGATCCAGAAAACCGATTCTTCAATCCTGAATTAGCTGGTGGAGCTCTATTGGATATCGGTACGTATGCGGTATCTTTCGCTCGTTTCTTTTTGAGTTCTCAGCCTGAAGTAGTTGCCTCTACAATGGTCCCTTTTGAAACAGGCGTAGACGAGCAATCAGTCACTATTTTGCGTAACAAAGAAAATGAACTTGCTGCTGTCAGCTTGACTTTTCAGGCAAAAATGCCAAAAGTCGGGATCGTTGCCTTTGAAAACGGCTATGTGACGATTGCTGATTATCCTCGTGCGGATCGTGCGGAGATCCTATTTACAGACGGTACGAAGGAATTCATCGAAAGCGGGCGTACTTCTGAAGCCATGAATTACGAAATAAACAATATGGTACACATGATCGAAGGTGACTTGCCAAATCGTTCTCTCTTCTTGACAAAAGATGTCATCGACATCTTGGATCAAATGCAAGTTTTATGGAAAAATATGTAATTTTAAAAGGTCGTGAAAAAGCTGGTCTGCATCAAGTAATAAGAACAGCCAAACAAAAATAGCTCCTCCTATTTTTCGTTTGGCTGGACTTATTGCCGCAGATGCAAGCTTTTGAACACCGTTTAAAGAAGAGGTTGTGAAAAAGCCGCTTAGTTTCGAGTATTAAGAAAAATTTTGTGAAAATGGCTTTCCACATTTTTGCATAAATTTGGCTTAATACCGAGAAACTGGCTTTTTGAACACCGTTTATACCAAGAGGTCGTGAGCCTGCCGTTCAGCTCCGAGTCACAAGGAGCAGTTTCAAAAAAACAGCTTCTCATGTTTGTTGAATATTGTGACTTGTGACCGAGGAGTTGGCAGGAGAACACCGTTTAAAGAAGAGGTTGTAAAATCAGCGTTTTGACCTGAGTATTAGCTGAATTCAAAACCTCTATTTTTTGATTTTTTGTTGGGAGAATTCTGCCTTGATTTCAATAAAACTTTTAAAAGACTGCAAAAACTGAAACAATTCTGCTCGGTCCTCGAATTCAGGGCGGCTAGTCGGCAGAGGCATTTGCCGATACAATACATAAACTTCTTCAATACGTGCTAATATTTGTCTGCCATCATTTGACTCTGAAAATGTTTCTGCCGTATAAATCAATAAACCGTAGATATGTTTTCCATAATAAGCCGGTTGTTGGATCCGCTCTAGATTTTCCAACATGTCTTTAATCACATTGACCTGTGCTCGTCTCATAGAGAAGTAAGTTTCATAGTATAGCGGCTGTCTGAGCCAGTAGTTTTCTTGATGTTCTCTGGCATCTTCTTGGCTTTCGCGAATGAATGTCAGCAAATGTTCGCATTTAATCTGCACATCTCCTTTATTTTCCGATAAAAGAAATTCTGCCATTTGTCTCAAGATATTCCGAAATTCTTTTTCAATCTGTATTTGGTTTTCCTTCAGCTGCTTCGTACGATCTGGCATATAGACATTCGCAAGCAAAGCAAATACTAATCCAATCGCCATTAATCCCGCTTCATTGCCGATCAGCTGCCAAGACATGTTTTCCTCCACTAAATAATGAGTGACCAAAACCGAATTTACGACGATTCCTTCAGTTAATTTGAAGCGAGAGGCAAGCGGGATGAACAGGAATAAAAAAAGACTGAAGCCAAAAATAGTATACCCAACAGCAAAAAAACTGAACAGCGCTGTTGCCGTAGCTAATATAAAGGCTGCGATTCGATTCATCCCTGTACGCAATGTAGAGCGTTTTGTATTTCCCACACTCAATAATGCAATGATTCCTGCAGCTGGCCAATACAATAGCGATAAGCTACCCGCTGTGACCATTGAAAAGAAGACACTGATCACCGTTTTGATTGTTCGCATTCCTATACGCATTTACTCCCCCCTTTTTCTGTTTTAATTATACTTGAATAATGAAAAACTAGCTATCAGACAAAAGTTTAGGTATGATGGTAAAAAGAACAAAAAGGAGAATCTCTATGCAATTTGGCCGTTTTCGACTAGGTATGCGTACGATCAAAAGTGCCTTAGCTGTTTTTTTATGTATCTTGTTTTTTCATTTGACTCAACGAGGAATCCCAATGATTGCTGCATTATCTGCTGTTTTTTCTTTGCGTCAGGACTTGACTACAACCGTTTCTTTTGGAAAATCTAGGATCATTGGCAACACATTAGGTGGTACACTAGCTATCATTTATTTTTTTGTCAAAAGCTATTTTCACAATGATTTTTTGGTAGAATTGATCCTGCTTCCTATTCTAGTAATTATTGTGATTGTCGTGTCAGACGGCATCAACAATAATTCCGGCATCATTTCCGCAATCGCTACGTTATTGCTGATCGCATTGAGTATCCCTCAAGGTGAATCTGCTTTGTACGCGATCCAACGAGTACTAGATACTTTTATAGGAACATTCATTGCAATCGGTATCAATTTCTTTCTTCGTCCGCCTGAAACAGAAAAGAAGGAAGAACTATCAGAAGATTTAGTCGAACTCCAAAAGAAAGAACAATTGCTGCGAACAAGTTTACAAGAGATAGAAGCTAAGATCCAAAAACAAAAGAAAAATAGCGAGGACTGATTTTCTTTTGAAATAACATAAAAAAATGGAGAGAAGAACTTGAAAAGTCTTCCTCCATTTTTTATTGATCGGTGAAGTATACTACTTTATTCTTCCTTCATCGAGTGTTGTTCTGCCTCTTTTGGTGCTTCATACATATTTACTTGGCTAGTAGTCCCACGTGTCGACAAATTCTCTACGATTTCCTTCAAGTCAAGTCCTGTTGTCGCTTTTAATGTTTCTTGAGTAGTAGAAAGCAAGTTTGTGGCATAATTTGTCACTCGGTTCGCTCCACTGGTTTCTCCTGAGCTGCTTCCTGTATCGACAACAGAGATTTTTTCGATATTTCCTAGCGGCTGTGCTGCTTCGCGCATCAATTGCGGTAGCATATCGATAACCATACTCAAGACAGCTGCTTCGCCATATTCCTTGAAGGCATTGGCAATTTTTTGTTTTGCTTCGGCTTCTGCTTTTCCTTTTGCTAATGCTGCTTCTGCTTCTGCCTGTCCAGCTAACCTTGTCTTATTGGCTTCCGCTTCTGCTAGTGCTTCCACACGGAAACGTTCGGCTTCTGCTTCGGTCACTTCTTTGACTTTTTGAGCTTGTGCTTCTTGTTCTTTAGCGTAACGATCGGCATCTGCTTTTTTCTTCACTTCCGAATCGTATTGCTTTTCTCGACGTGTAATTTCTTTTTCTTCTAATTCGATTTGTTTTTGACGTTCTATGATTTTGATTTGCATTTCTTGCTCGATTACTTGTTGTTGTGCTCTGGCACTTTCCAAGTTGTAGGCTTGGTCTGCTTTCGCTTTAGCAACATCTTGTTCTTGTTTGTAGGTTGCTAGTTTCAATTCTTTTTCTTTCAATGATTCTGCGATTTCTGTTTGTCGTTGTAATTCAGCTGCTTGTGATTCTTTTTCTGCTTGAGCTTTTTTGATACGCGTTTCTTTTAAAGCTTCTGCTTCTGCTATATCTGCATCTCTTTTGACTTGGGCGATTCTTGGTTTCCCTAAAGAGTCAAGATAACCATTTTTGTCTCTGACCTCTTTGATAGTGAAAGAAACAATGATCAATCCCATTTTTGCAAGGTCTACAGAAGCGACTTCTTGTACGCTTTGACTGAACTTATCACGATTTTGGTAGATTTCTTCTACAGTCATAGAACCTAGAATCGAACGTAAGTGACCTTCCAATACTTCTCTTGCTTCATTCTCCAATTCTTCTCTAGTCTTACCTAAAAACTGTTCTGCTGCTGTAGCAATCTCTTCTACAGAAGAACCAATTTTAATGATCGAAGTACCGTCACACATCACCGGTACGCCTTGTTCTGTATACACTTCTGGAGTAGAAACGTCCAATTTGCTAGATAATAGACTGATTCGATTCGAACGTTGGAAAACCGGTAAGACGAACGCTCCGCCACCTCGCACGATTTTGATTTTGTTGTCACTTTCATCTTTGTGTACATTTTTGCTTCCTAAATAACTTCCACTGATGATCAACGCTTCATCTGGTTTTGCTGTTTGGTACTTCGCTACAAAGACGATCAGTAGCATCAGCAAAATCAACGCTGCGATTGCGATCGCGATAAAAACAACTGGTATTCCCATTTAACACACGCTCCTTTAAGCTTTTATCATGCTTTCATAAGGCATGACATAACAGATTCTTTCCTTGATCTCAATGATCAATACTTTCGTTCCCCGCTCCGCTATCTGTTCTTGGGGGCTGTAGAAACAAGCAGGACGACTAATGGAACCGGTAACACTTTTTAATTGGATTTCTCCCATGCCCCGTACAGGGATTGGTGTGATCACAACAGCTACTTGCCCTTCCAAAGTCTTTTCAGAAGACGACATCGTTGATTCGGCATGTTTCATCGGCATCAATAGATAGAAATTAAGCAAAAATACCAAAACTGTCGATATGGCTCCACTGGCAATAAATAAAAATAAAGAGGATTGATCCGTTAGACGCTCACCAAGAAAACCAAACAAACTTGTAAAAGTTAGCCAAGGGATAATAAGCATTGGATCAAGTGGGCCATCAAAGTCGAAGACATCTCCAAAAATAATCAAAAGAACTGCCAACCCCGCACAAATCAGCAATGTATACCAATAAATCGTCTCAAGTGCGATTCCCCCTATCATATACACGCCTCCTTCCCTTTCTACGTCTATCATACCAATGTTTGAAAATTCTGTATAGCTTCTTTCACCGATTCAAAGGTATTTATTCATAGAAAGCTTCTATTTATCAATGCCAATTTGTTAATTTTCATTTTTCATGTTAAAATTTTCACAATAAATTCTTTCGAGGTAGCCTATGTTTCCTTTCCTTAAGAAAAAACCATTAAAGCTCCAAAATACGATCATTCTTGTCGTTTGTTTCTCCACATTCGTTTCTTTGATTGTTTCTGCCATATTGATTAGGAATTTTATTCTTTCGATGAACCGATCTAGTGTGTCAGATAGAATCTCTAGCATCGCTAAAATCGTTGCCAGCGATAAACTCATCCAAAAAAAGCTTCAGACTGGTGATCCGACACATGTGATTCAAGGAATCACGAATGAAATCATGGTGGCATCGAATTTAGATTTTATTGTTGTCATGGACCCTGAAGGCATTCGATATTCTCACGCAGACCCAAGTTACATCGGCCTTCCTTTCTCAAGTCATGAAGATGTGAAAAAAGTGATTGGAGGACAAGAATTTTTCTCTGAAAAAGAAGGAATGTTAGGGTTCGGCTTCCGCTATTTCGTCCCTATTTATTATGATCAAGAGATTATTGGTGCAGTTTGTGTTGGCTTGACGAACAACACGATCGACAATCAGGTCAAAGATGGACAAAAAATGATTGTTTTTTCATTGATCATCGGACTTAGCGTAGGCATCATAGGCGCCGTTTTTCTTGCCCAAAAAATGAAAAAAGTACTGCTTGGACTTGAACCACAAGAAATAGCGGAACAGTTAAGTGAAAAAACGATTATCGAAAATGAAGTAGATGAAGGAATATTGGCCATCTCTTCTGATAAAACTATCCTCTTGATCAATACACCTGCAAAAAATATTTTCTATCAAACAAAACGGCTGTCGGATTTCGAAGTAGGAAAAAAATCAGCGATAATCTATATGACGTATTGTTTAAAGAGACAATCGAGCACCAAACGACTGTTCGGACTCAATCCATGTATTTAAATGGGATAGAAACTATTTCTAGCGTTACACCTCTTTTTAGCAATGACCGTTTTTTAGGAGCAGTCGCAACTTTACGAAATCGATCAGAAGTAATGAAATTAATGGAGGAGCTCGGGGGGACGAAACAATATATAAACTCTATGAGAGCTCAAACTCATGAATTTATGAATAAACTTCACGTCATTTCTGGCTTGATTGACTTGAAGAAATATGAAGAAGTCACCCATTTTATCCAACAGCTAAATCAAAATTATAAAAAAGAGATTGGTCAAGTCTCAAATCTGATCAAAGTCCCTGCGATTGCCGGTTTTTTATTAGGAAAAATAAACGAAGCCAAAGAACAATCTGTTGAAATGTTGTTAGAAAGCGATTCTTTTATCCCTAAAATGGAGATGGACGACTCCATCCATTCACTTTTGCAAGTGTTAGGGAACTTACTTGATAATGCTAAAGAAGCCGTACTTCAAATGCCTGAAAGAAACGGACAGGTTCGGCTCCATTTAAACTATGACACAGAAGCGGAAGTATTCATCGTGACCGTCTGCGATGACGGTGTCGGAATATCAGAAGAAATCTCAGAAAAAATATTTACGCTAGGTTTTTCGACGAAAGGAATCAATCGTGGATATGGGTTGAATATCATCCATTCAATTGTCAAACGTCACGGTGGGATCTTAGAATTTTCCAAACAAGCAAATGGCGGTACAATCGTCTATCTAGAATTACCAAAAAAGGAAGATCAAAATGATGACAAATGTCCTAATAATTGAAGATGATCCAATGGTTGCAGAATTGAATCGTACGTTTGTGGAAAGTATACCTAATATGAACGTAATCGAAAGTTTCAGAAATGTAGAAGAAGGAAAAAAATATTTCAGACAAAAAAACGCAGATCTGCTGTTGCTTGATGTATATATGCCTGGCGAAAGTGGTATCCATTTTTTATCTTGGCTGAGACAGCAAGGAAACGATATCCCAGTGATCTTGATAACCGCTGCAGATGATATCGAAACCATAAAAAATGTGATCCGATATGGTGCCTTAGATTATTTGATCAAACCCTTCACTTTGCAACGTTTCCAGTTGGCGATTGAAAAATACCTTGCTTTCTCTCAGACGATCCAAACGGCTGAAAAAGCAGATCAGAAATTGATCGATCAAGTATTCAATCATACTACTCCCATTCACGAAGCATCTTCATTCATTGATTTGCCTAAAGGTCTGTCAAAACTGACTTTAAAAAAAATCAGTGCATCTATCCTAAAAGAAGAGACTATTTTTTCAACAAAAGAACTGGCTCAAAAAAGTGCACTTTCACGTATCTCCGTCAAGAAATATTTAAATTTTTTGGTGGAACAAGATATACTGAATGAAAGAATCAGATATTTGGAGATTGGTCGACCACTAACCTGTTATGAATTGACAAAGAATGGGCGAAAAAACTCACGGATTATTGTTGAGTCATCGAGTTATCTAATACTAAATAAAGGCTGTGAAAAAAGTCTTGTCACAGCCTGAAAGTAGAAAAGTATACCAGTATACTTTTCTACTTTTTTAATTAATTTTAAAAGAAGTGTGTTAACAAATTACTTTTATACTCCTTGATTTTAGGAAGTAATTGCTGAATGCTATGTCTAAAAGATTTATCTTCCTTTTTTCATATATCTTTTTAAGCCTAGAGACAACCAGGCGATCTGCATTTTCTATTCTGGCCATTTTAAAGGAGTATTATTGGCCCAAAAAGCCGGCCGATATAATGTCTGTTTGTTTTTTTACAAAAAAATCTAGGGCCGACAGAAAATTCTATCAGTCCTAGAAATTATAGAGTCAGTATAACTCATTTGTTTAAAAAATATACCCGTGATACGAGGTTATATTACTAATGTTATATACCTTTATTCTACCTCAATTTCCCATGGTGGTAGAACGTCATATGATAAAAACATCTAAATAATCCCCCTTTCAATTGTTTTATTTAGATATAGTATAATTTCTACCAACGTTATATAATAAAACGTGTACAAAAATGCGTCTAAGAAGGTGAAAGAACATGAATCAAGCTAATTTATTTAAAAAACTAAGGATAGAACGAGGATATACACAACAAAAACTATCCGAAGGTGTTAGTTCAAGAACTACTCTTTCTTCATTTGAGAACCGAGGTACAGAGTTGTCTAGTCATACCCTATTTCTATATTTGGACAAGATGAATATTAGACTAGAAGAATTTCAAATAATGTTAAACGATGGAGAGTTTACTAAAAAACGACAGTTGGCTTACCGCTTTTCAAAACAATATTATAAAGATGTCATAGATAATAATTTAATTGCTGAAATTGAAGAAATATACCAAGAAACACAAGATATTTACTATTATGTTCTATGGTTTGAAGCATTGACTATGTTAGATTTCAAAAAAGATAATTTTTCACCTAATAAATATAAAAAAGAAATCTCTATTATTTGTGACTACTTATTTAAAATTGAAAAATGGCAACATTTTGAACTAACAACTTTTATGAATTTAATGTTCGCATTTTCTGATGAAATGATTATTGCATTGTTTAATAGCTCCAAAGATATTATTTTAGCCAATTCCTCTAATCCTTATTACCAGTCCTTGATGACAAACTTCTTTTTAAATGGTACGGTACTTGGTTTTGAAAGACAGAACAAAGATATTATCAACTTATTTTTTAACGGATTAAAAAAAATTGCTGAGTTTCCCCAATGTATTTATGGAAGAATCATGGTTTTGTACTTTGAAAATCTCTTAGAAACTATTGAAGGGCATATTGATGTAAATTTTGATGATTTTTATTCACTTTTAAAGATATTGAAAATGGAAAAAAAGATTATCGAACTAAAAGAATTTCAACTTAAGATTCTACATAAGTACTAGTTTTTTCAGTTATGCCATTTAATTGTGGAAAGATAGAAATATTGTGACTCTATAATAAAAAAACAAAAAGATAATAGTAGCCTGAATATGTGATGGTTTCAAACTGGAAGCTTCTGAAGTTGAAACTGTAATTGCCAAATAAAAAAGTTATAGTTTTAATATTTAGAAAATACATTAACTCTAAACTAGACTTAATATGCCTAGTTTTTTTGCTATATATACCCGTTTAATTAGAATAGATATTTATTATATTACATAATTAGAATACCCGTGACGCATTTTTGTTCATTTAATCCAACACATTTTCTTAGATAGTAAACTTAGTTTAACAAAATAAATGAAAGGAGTTATGAAAATGTAACCTTATACATGGTAAGATAATCTGTTAGTGTAGCATTGTTGTAGCAAAATATAAAAAATATGGAGGAACAATAAAATGACAAAATTTTTGAACTGAAAAAAGTTGTTAAAATAATGCTAGTTACTATTTTACTGGCATTAGCACTACCTGTAGCAAGTAATATTGTAAATGCTGAGGCGGTTAAACCAACAGAAGGAGTAGCAAGTAATGGTTCTAAAAAATTAAATACTTCTTTTGATAAAATGCAAAGTATCGCTAATCGTTCACAAGAAGTTACTGATCCAGCAATTGTTACAGCGACAAGAAATCTAGCAATGAATAAAATCAATAGCAAAAAAATAATTATTAATGGTGAAAATACTACTCTAGCTTGGAACGACTCAAAAGTGTTATCAATTGAGAAAGATGGTATGATATTCAAATCTATTTCTGTTCCAGTAGAAGGAGAAAAATATAGTTATTTTAGTAATTTAACAATAGTATTCGATAAGAATGAAAATGTAGTAACTTATTCTGAATCTTTAATCACAAAGAGCAAAAACAATAAGTTTGTTATTAGTTCTTATATCGAAGGTAATAAAACAAGTACCCAGCAAACAGACCTAGATTATGTAGATAATTCTGCGTTAGAAGAAGGTCTAGTTAGCCTTAAAGAAAATGTAAGAGAAAGTAGAGAAGTAAATGATAGAGGTATTGGAGCAATTGCTGGGTGCATAGCTGCAATTGCTGGTATAAATGCAACAGTTGCTTACTTAATTGCTGGAACTTGTATAGCTGCTTGTCCTGCTGTAGCACCTATTTGTGCTGCTTGTATTGCTGGTGTTTGTACGATAGGTGCTGCAGATATTGCTGGTGTTATAGCTTGTTTTAACTTATAAAAGGGAGTACGTTTATGATAGTGAAAAAAAAAGTATTATTTTTATACTAACACTTACTATTTTAATAAGTAGTATACTATTTTTCTATTGTAATCAAAAAAATTTCGGACCTTTAGTTAACACAAACAATGAACAAATTCAAAAGTTAATTGATAATAAAGGCAGTGGCTATGTATATGTAGGTAGACCTTCATGTGAAGAATGTCAAAAGTTTCTTCCAAATTTAAAATCAGTGTTAAATAGTAGGAAAGAAACAATACTTTATTATGACACTGATAAAGCACGAAAAGAAGATCAAGATAAACTAGTGGAGGAATTAAATAATTTAGATATAAAAGTAGTACCAGCAATTCTTTATGTTGAAAAAGGAAAAGTTAGTAAAAAACAAGAAGGCACAATTAGTAAAAGCCAGATAGAAAAATTTTTATCTAATGGTTGAAATTGAAACTTTATTATATGGAGGCACTAGTTATGAAGAAAAAAGCATTTGGAGTGGGAATAGTCAATTTTTTATCAGCACTATTTATTTTAATCTCTAAATTTAATCACATGCACCCATTATATATTTTTATTATTGGATGGCTTCTTGTAAATACTATTTTTCTCTTTACTATTTCTGATAAAAGGAAATTCGAAAAAGACTAGTTATAGCCCGTCCCAAAGTTAGATTTTTAGCGTAACTTTGGGGCGGACTATATTTTTTTAGTTTCTACATTTTAGTTCGTTATATTACTACGATTCTATAATACTGTACATGTTATATACTTTAACTCATATTGCTGAATTATGTTCATTCTAAGTGACTCCATTTATATTCCTGGTAAAATTCGATATGACGTATTTCGTCGTAGTGAACTTTATTATCACCCACGTAGATACCAAGTTCATCACCGCCTAAGATTTTCCCTACAATGTCATCTGGATAATCCCCCTCAACGTTTCGTTCTTCTTTTTGGATACAGACAGATCTATTTTTTATTAGCGCCGTCTTCAATATTTTTGAAATCTCTTCAGTCGCCATTTGTTCTTTTGCTAAGTTTTGATTTGACTCGCTGCTCATTGTCCGCATCAATTTCTTCCGTGTGATCTGATAAATAGAACCCTGCCCATTTCGACCGTCCTCGATCGTTATAGTCAATCATTTTTAAGCCCCCCTGCGCCGCCTGCATGGCCACCAACCAATGTACTTCTAGTAATACTACGAGCGCCTTCTAACATCGAAGAAGCATGTACAATTGACGTAAAACCATACTTCTACCTAATTTTATCTATTATTTTGTCTAGTTTTTCGTCATCAATCTGTTTTTGTGGATCACTAAACAAATCCAGCTGAAGCGAATCAGTATAAACTAGCTTGCTGTAAGTGATTCCGACGTGGCGGACTTCTTGTCCTTCATAATACTTATCAAATAAGAAAAGACAATAATTCTGCAGTTCCTTCGTATTATCCGTAACAGGTATTTTCATTTGGTGTGAGAACCCTGGTCTCGTTTCTAAGATCGATGTACCAATGTTTAAATGGACACATCCCGTTTTACAATTATGCTGTCTAATGCGTATTGCTACTTGTTCCGCCATTTCTTTTACGACTAGTTCAATCTCATTTTTCCTGGTGTAATCCCTAGGCAAAACTTGTGAATTACCATAGGATTTCTCTTTGGTTGGTGCTGATGGGATCGCTATGTCTGTGTAGAAAAGTATACCAGTATATCGACGTTCATCACGATGAACTCTGTATATAGGATTTAATACAAAATTAGGCTCATTATTTTAACTCTTCCATTACTTCTAAGCGTATCCTACCTAAGTACCCGAATAAAAACTAAAAAACATGTTATTTTATTAATTATTAAAATTTCTATTAAAAATTAATTATCATCTACATAATAAATTTAAATTATAAGTTTCTAATAATAAAAAAATTTAAAAAAACTTTTTTAAGCTTTATTATTTAGGGAAAATAAGGGTTGAATTAAATAAAATCATATATAT